>CAJJPW010000028.1 GCA_905193725.1 uncultured Eubacteriales bacterium | reverse complement strand
AGGCTGGACACCAGCTGTTCTTGGATTTTAGCTGGTGAATACCCTGCATCCTTGCATTGCCGCGCCACCAGCAATTCTCGGAACTTCTTAACCGTCAATGCCAGCAACCCAAAAGGGGATTTTTCCGTCCCCATTACTTCGTCTATAAGAGCAAACGCCCTATCTACCTGCTTTTGCAGCAGATATTCTGTCAGTTCAAATACCTTGTACTCCTCCTCTGGCGCTACGGTTTCTTCTATTATCTGGCGCGTAATGGGCTGTCCTAAAAATTTGAGCTTTAACAGCTCGTTTTCGCACTTGTCCCCATTTTCTCCTGTGCGCTCCATCAGATATCGAATCAGCCCTGCCTCGATAGCAATGCCCTGTTCTCTGGCAAACGCCGTTAGATATCTGGCCAGTGCTTCCCCCTTCAGTGATTCTAGCTCCACCACACAGTCCTGTTTCTTCAGGCTCTTATATAGCTTTTTTCTCTTATCCAGCTTGCCCAGATAGAACAGCAATAAAACAGCTGCTCCATCATACTCCTCCAGGTAACCCATGTACTCTGCCTGTCCCTTGGCCGACGCGCCAAAAAGTGGTGCATCTTTAATGAGCACATATCGCATATCACCCATGAGGCTTATCGTCTCACATGCGTTGATCAACTCAGATACTGGAGGCAGCTCCTCAAAGTTCTGCACATCCAGAGCATTTTCTCTTTGTGCAATTGCCTCTCTTATTTTTTGAAAGGCCTTATTTAATAGATACTCATTTTCACTGGCAATGAGTGTCAACGCTGGCGGCGTATTCTCTTTTATCTGGCTCACCAGTTCTTTGATCGTCATCGTTTTCTGTTCCTACTCTTCCATCATCATCGGCGGCATTATATGGGGCTTAAAATCTCATACGGCCAGAGAGGCGTTTGTTTGGTACGCACTGCAATGTGGTCGTCATATATTTCAAAGGTAATCTGCCCCATTTCGTCCGTAGCTAAAATCTGAGCGCCGTATTTCTCAAACAATTCTACCACATTTTCATCCGGTAATCCATAGGAAAACTCGTCGCAGGAGAACACCCCATAAACTGGATTCACTTTCCGAATCAGAGAAGATGAACTGGAGGTGTCCGAACCATGGTGCCCCGCCTTTAGGATGGGTGCTTCTAGATTCGACTGCTGGACTAGCTGACTTTCTGCCGCTTTCGTGGCGTCACCTGTGAGCAGGCAGATGTTTCTGCCCTGATATGTCACCATCATCACCAAAGAAGTCGCGTTGGCATCTTCGTCTGTCGCCTCACTAGCTGGATATCGCACTTCTAAAGCAATATCATCTCCCACATAAATTACGTCCCCTAGGCTGATGGGCTGGGCGTTCAACGCTTGATATTGAGCACTTTTCTCAGGGTCAGCAAGAGACTGAGGACTGGCAAGTATTTGGCCCACCCTGCCATCTTCCACTAGTTCTGTCAATGCACCCACGTGATCGCTGTCGTTATGGGTGATAATTAAACTATCCACATAGAGGCCGTGACTTTGCAGATATTCTAGCGTTCCCTTGCCCTCTTTTCCCGTATCCACTAAAATGTGATTGCCCTGCTTGGTGCTAATTAAAATGCTATCCCCATGGCCCACATCTAGAAAAGAGATGCTCATGGGCGGTATAGCAATATATGAGATCAAAAAGGTCGCCAATAACACGCTTACAGTACCACTTACTGCAGCACATTTTTTGATGGTCGAAATCGGCACATACCGCGAGCACAGATAGACCACTACAAAGCACACTAGCAAGAATAGGTCATCCGGCGTGGGTACGGGAATATCTCCCCCTGGTAACCCTGCAAAGATATCTGCCAAAAACACGATAAATTTCAGTATCCAATTAGCCACCCACATAAAGGGGAAACTCAGGGGCACAAAGATCACGCTGAGCACGGTACCTGCAAACAGTAACACCAAACACACTGTGAAGATGGGAATGATAAACAGATTTGAGATAATGCCGATGAGAGATATCTGCCCAAAACCATAGGCTACCAGTGGTAAGGTGCCAACCGTAGCGCTCAGGGTAACGGCAATGCTATCTGCCATTTTCTTTGGAAACCATTTGGAAAACAGTTTGATGAATGTGGGCGACAAACAGATGATCGCAAACACGCTGGCAAATGACAAAATACACCCCAGTTGAAAGAGGTAAGTGGGGTTAATCAGCAACAATAAGATGAATATGGCGCTAAGGGAGGATAAGGTGTCGTACTCTCTATCAAACATTTTGCTGCCAATGAGGAGTATCCCCATTAGACTTGCCCGGATTACACTGGCCGCTCCTCCTGTAAACACAATATACGCCAGCATAATCGCAATGAGAAGTATTCTCTTTACTTTTACGTTTACAAAGGAGAGCAGTGCCGTCAATGCGCCAATCAATATGGAGATGTGCAGGCCAGATATGGCAAGTAGATGAGAAATGCCCACTGCACTAAATACCTCTTGCACTTCGGTGGTAAGTCCCTCTTTTTCTCCAATCACCAGCGACTGGGCAATTGCCGTAGTATCCGCGTCTAGATACGCGCTCATTCGCTTTCCTACCCAATCCCTTAACTTGTGGATCTCAGCCGTCGGGTGAAATGCCTCGCCCTCTTTCACAATATCATCTGAAAAGCTGCGAAAAATAACTCCTTTGCCAATGCAATACAGCCAGTCGTCAAAGCTCTTGTCATTGACTGCTTGGCGTGGCATCTCAAGCCTGGCTTCAAAGGTGATTTGATCCCCCGGCGCTACATCGGCTTTGCTGGAGGTCACAAAAATATCCTTTTGCAGCTTTGTTTCCTGTCCATTTGCGGTGACCACGGGGCTCGCCACTTGATAGGTGACATAGGTGTCTCCCACATTTTTATCGATTACCACGCCGCTGACCTCGGCCTTTTGCCCATGGAGCTCCGGATATCCCGTCTGCTGATACACTGCGGCAAAGTAAGAAGCACCTAGTAAAAAGACGCAAAGCAAAAAGACCAGCTTGCTTTCCCTTCGAAAAGCCAAAAGCAGGGTGAATAAAAGACAGCAACCTATCAATCCCCACAGCCAAATATGTTTTTCTACCGGAAGCCGATAGGCAACATAATAAGAAAAGCCCAGTACCAGTGCAGTATAAAAGGCTTTTCTCTCCTTCCAGTTTTGAAATAGAGCCGATGAATGATTATTCCACGGTAAATTGATCGAATTCATTTGCCACAAGCGCATTTGGGAAGGAAACGCATTCCTCTCTTATTTGATCATAGGTATATAGAGGGCTCAGATGGGTAATCACCGTCTGCTTTGCCTCTGCCCTATGTCCCAGCATGGCAGCCTGTTTGACTGTCAAATGGGGTGCTGCCTTACCGCCATCTTGCTCCAGTAGCCCGCCGTCCACGAGCAGTAAGTCCGCTTGCCACATGAATTTTTCTAAACGCTCATTGTAGTTTGTATCTCCCGTATACACAAACTTCTTTCCCTCTTTGCGGATGGATACTCCGTAGCTCACCACAGGGTGAGTCATCTGCCGAAATTTTGCAATGCCGCCAAAGAGATCCAAAGAGAGCCCATCTTTCATGTAAGTAATGTCAAAAAGCGTGTGGTCTGCCACCAAAGAGGCGATGGACTGAGGCTCCTCTGGCATAAATAATTTGATCTTTTTATCCAGCATGGATTTGTTTTTCATGTTGATCAACCCGTATTTCAAAATAAAAATATCGCTGATGTGATCAAAATGCAGATGAGAGAGTATAATGGCATCAATCTCTCCCATGGAGATAAAGTTCTGCAGCTTGGCTAGGCTTCCATTGCCCATATCTAGCACCACATTCTTTCCGCCGATATTCAGCAGATAGCAGGAGCAGGCCTCATTGGCCTTGGCATACGGCCCACATTTGCCAATAATGCGTATCTTCATTTGTCCACCTCCCTAGTAACTCCTTGGCTATTTATTTTTTACTGTCTTCTGTACCTATTTTGCAAGATCAGAGGCATCATTTAGTTTTTCTTTTCCGGTCCCCAAAGATGGGGTTTCAACTTCTTTCCTGCGAAGAAAAGGGGAATGGCGATGATCACGCCGCCTCCCAGCTGAATTAGATTAAATGGCAGGCTGGTAATGGCATATGCTGCTCCAAAAAATGCCCATTCAAATGCCCCGTATCCTACTACCATAATCAGGCCACCTACAATGCTGGCCAGTAAAAATGGGATGAACTTCTCACTGCGCCGCATGAGCAGCCAACACACCAACCCCATTAAACTTTTGATAATCAATGTAGGTAGGATGTACACACCCGCTCCTGCCAGGATGTCCGCCAACATGCTGCCGATGCCAGAGGCCAAAACACCCATCCAGCCTCCCAGCAGATAAGCTGTCAGATAGATTACGCTATCCCCTAGGTTTACATAAGCGCCTGCCGAAGTAAACGGCACCGGCAACTTTACCGCCCAGGTGATAACAAAAATCATTGCGGCCATCAGGCCACATGCTGCTAGCTTTCTCGTCTGATTCTCTCTCATTTCTCTTCTCCTCTCTGTTATTTATTGTAAAACAAACCCCACTATTTTACAACTCTTTCCTTTTCATAGATTGGCTTTGCATTTTATATAGAAAAAGCCAATTGCTCTTAGTATCTCAACGCTTTCCCTCCCCTATTTGTAGATGACATTGTCACTTTTCGAGTCATTTTGCATAAGATAAATATGAAATAAGAAGAGGGAGTGATAGATATGAGTTCCATTGTAGGAGTCATCGATTTTAAAAATAATTTACTGGAATACACCGATAAATTTCACCAAATGAACGGTTCTCTAAGCCACAGAGGCCCAGACAGCCAAGGTACATATATCACCCAAAATGCCGCCTTAGGATGTAACCGTCTCAGCATCGTAGATCCTGTGGGCGGAGTACAACCTATGACTCGTCGTCTGGGGGAAGACGCTTACACCATCGTCTATAATGGCGAGATCTACAATGCTGGGAGCTTGCGCGCCGAGCTGCTAGAGCTGGGCCACACGTTTCTCACCCAGTCGGACACAGAAGTTGTGCTGTTATCCTATATTGAGTGGGGCGTCTCCTGTGTGGAACGATTCGATGGCATGTTCGCCTTTGCCGTGCTAGAAGAGCCCCGCATGCGTCTGTTTTTGGCGAGAGATCGGCTGGGAGCAAAGCCCCTATATTATGCAGATCTCGGGGGTATCTTTGTCTTCGCCTCGGAGATTAAGGCGCTCTTAAAACACCCCGCAGTACACCCTGTGGTAGACGAACAAGGGCTCATGACCCTTTTTGCCCTATCCCCTTGCCTGCCCCCTGGCAAGACGCTGTTTCGGGATATCCACTCCATCTGCCCTGGGGAGTGCATGATGTATTCCCGGTTGGGGACGTATATTCATCGCTACTGGCAGTTGGAGGCCGTGGGGCACACCGACTCGCTGGATACTACTGTGGAAAAGGTTCGGGATCTAGTGGTATCTTCTGTCAAACGGCAAATCCCTTCCGACGCCTCCTATACCTGTCTGTTGTCGGGTGGTCTGGATTCCAGCGCCATATGCTCCATTATCAACCGCAACCTGGAATCCCGCACCAAAAAGCTCCACACCTTCTCCATCGAGTATGAGGATAACGCCAAGTACTTTCAAAAAAACGTGTTCCAATCCACACGAGATGAGATATACATCGAGATCATGCAAAAGTATTTGCAGAGCGAACACATGATTTACAATATCACTATCGACCAGCTGATCGATTCGCTGCGGGCAGGTATTTTAGCTAGGGATTTGCCCGGCATGGCTGACGTAGATAGTTCCCTTCTCTTGGCATGCAGAGAGATCAAAAAATATTCCGATGTAGTCATTTCAGGGGAATGCGCTGACGAGATCTTCGGAGGATACCCTTGGTTCTACCGGGAAGATCTGCTGTTTAAAGATGTATTCCCCTGGTCTGACTCCATATCCCTGCGCACCAGTATCATGGCAAAGGATTTAGCCCACTTAAAGGTAGAGGAGTTTGCCAAGGATTCGTATCTAACTGCTCTGAGCAGCGCCCCTATGCTGGCGGGAGAAAGCCCGCGGGATGCACGTATTCGGAAGATGTTTTATGTGTGCCTCAACTGGTTCGGCGCAAACCTCATAGACCGGAAGGATAGAATGAGTATGGCAAGTGGCCTCGAGGCCCGCATGCCCTTTGCCGATGCGAAACTGGCCTCTTACGTGTTCAACATCCCCTTTGACATGAAAAACGCAGGTGGCAAGGAAAAGGGCATTTTGCGGTTGGCAGTGGGCGATTATCTGCCTGAGGAAGTGCTAAACCGCAAAAAGTGTCCGTTCCCCAAGACACACAATCCCATTTACGAGCAAAAAATCACCAAGGTGCTTCTGGAGATCTTACACGATCCCACCAGCCCAATTCACGAAATACTGGATACTGCTACCCTCATAGAGATGGCCCAAAACGGCTCCCAAATACTCATGCCTTGGTTTGGCCAGCTCATGACCGGCCCTCAGTTCTTCGCCTATTTAGTGGGGCTAGATATTTGGCTGCGGGAGTACAGCGTGGCATTCCAAGTGTAATTTTCTCAGGATACAACCTGCATGATAAAAAAGAGAGGCGCTTCCCATTGCATGGCAAGTGCCCCTTTTGCCTCTATATTCCACATTATATTACCCTTTCTCACAGCAGTCCAAGGCTCCCCCTGCCATAAGGCAGGTGGTTTCTACCTTTGGCTAATTATTGCCGTCCTTCCGACATATTGTAGAGCGATATTTACGGCTCCAAGGCCATTTTCTTTGGAAGTACAGCTGATTGTCTTGCCTCCATACGTAATACGATTTTGCCTTGTATACTACGCAAGTGGCACCCTTGCGGTTTGCTAGCCGCTCCACATCCAGCAGCTTTGCGATCTTTTCCACGTCTTTTTGTCCCAAAGCTCCCATCGCTTCAAACCTCTTCTCCAATCAAATAGAAAACCTCAATAATCTGTATCTTCTGCCAGCTGGTGCTCTTTCATATACTGGATAATGCGCTCAGCTGTCTGCTGGCTGATTACATGCTCTATTCGGCAGGCGTCGTTTTCCGCTGTCTCAGCATCTACTCCTAGTACCTGGCTCAAAAAATCCGTAATGGACTTATGGCGTTTCAAAATACCGCCAGCTCTATCTCTCCCTGCCTTTGTCAAAGTGATATCTCCATAGAGTTCTTGCAGGATATATCCATCTTTTTTGAGCACGCCCATTGCTCGATTCACGCTGGGTTTGGAAACTCCCAATTCGTTTGCAATATCCACCAGCCTCACAATCCCATTGCGCCGTTCCAAAAGCAAAATCGTCTCTAAGTAATTTTCTCCCGATTCTTTAATCATCTATTTTCTCCATATATCCCCAGATTTGCAGATTGGCGTACTGCTATTCTTTGATGATGCCCGGGTTTTTCATCAGTGGATTTTTTAGGTATAACTCCCCTGTAAAACCCAAAATCTCCTTGCCTTCCACCATGAACTTCACTTTTTTGATTCCCGTATACCCGGTTAGCGTATTGACCATGGTATATATCGTAACAAATTCTGTCTCCGCAGGCTGACTGCTCATCACATCGCTAAAGTTCTGGGAAAGGTCTACCACAGCTATGCTATTGTCGTAAATCTCTACGCTCAAAATATCCTTTGAGGTGATGCCCTGGGAGAAAATCGGCCAAATCTCCTCGGAATCCGAGGCTATCGGCCCTCTAATCAGCTGATCTAATCGGGAGCGCAACAGGCCTGCTTCCTTATTATATACCACCCTCTTGGTTGGATAGAGCATGGTAAAATCCTTGCCGGGAAAATATAGGTCTATAGTCCTGCCCAAATACTGTTTGACATCCTCCCGCGTCAGGGTGATTTGGTTATCCTGCTCCAAATACTCCAGCGTAATGTGGAGGGTATCTAAAGAGGGAATCACCGAGCGCAAGGTGTAGAATAGGGATGCATAGCATAGCTTGTCCAGCTCCTGGTTGGAGTTTGGCAGTACATTTGCTGGATATTGCAGCCGTAAGTTGCACTGGATATGTCCTGTTTCGTTTTCCACTAGCTCATACGCATATTCGTTTACAATATCCTGGCTGATCAACCCTTGCATATTATTTCCATAACTAGGGCCTAAAATGAGTTCGGATATCAAAGTATCCACAATTCTATTTCCATCTTCAAAGGATATCTGGCGGATCTCCGGCAACAAAAAGCCCAGAGTGGAATCGGCAAAGTACAGCACTGCATTGCTCTGCAGCGCCCCGCTTCCTTCTGTGGTATTGGAGGTGTTTTGCAGATAGTTATTTTGGTACTTTGCAAAATCGCTGTCTAGCGTGCCAGAGGATTTTTTAAAGGCCCCTTTGGGATGCGTCTCATAGTTGGTGGCCCCGTCAATAAACACGTTCACATAGGCAAGGTCATAGTAATCCACCAAAGTGTCGGTAACAGCCGCTCGCAAAACATACTGCTCATAGGCGTCCATGTCCTGGGTGGCCTTTAGGTACACATTGGCCACTTCGTCCATCACTTCAATGTCCACCAGCTCTGTCCCATAGGAGATTCCATTGAGACTTTGGTTTGTCGGGCCTGCAAGCAGCTGTTCCATGAGCTCCTCCCCTACGTTTTGCTCTTGTGTCACTACAAACTCTCTGGTCTCAGATACTAGTTTGGAAGACGCGCTGTCGTGAAAATACAGCCCTGCCCGAATATTCATGCCCTTTTGCATCTGCAATTGTTCAATTGTCTGTAACGTCTCTTGGGGTTGTTCTTCTTCCGAAGGCTGACTATTACTCGCCTGGCAGGAACACAGCAGCACACACACGCCCAATATCATGCAAATCAGTTTCTTCATCTAAACTCCTACTTTATCCTTTACCTCGCTTTTTCCCTACTGCCCAATGGAAAACATTTTTTCAAAAGTGGAATTGGTCATTTTCCACACATCGTTCTCCCGCACCATTTTCACAGGAATATTCGTCTTTTCTGTGGTCTCATCGCCCTTATCATAGGTATAATCGACCATGATCACCACATTTTGGGCACTTGCTGTTACGTTGCTATCGATAATCTGGTATTCCTTCAAAGCCACGTTGGAATTGATGCAGCTTGTGACGAACTCATCCAGTTCCGGTTTGGTGATCTGATAGGAATCGCTATAGGCGATAAAGTTGTAAAGGCCCTGGAAGTCCTTCTTCTCCATCAGCGATAGCATCTGCTCCATGGTGTTTTGCGGCGTCAAAATGATCTCACCATTTCTGCCTAAGGGTTCTAGCGTCCCCTCTCCTTCTAGCCCAACTTGGCTTAGGGATACACGCTGTCCATTGCCAGTGCCATCTGTATCCACTAAAATCTGTATTCTGGAAAACTGCCCCTGTTCCACCAAGGTATTGACGATCGAGTATACTGCTAGAGGGTTGACCTCCGTCTCACTTTCTCCAGTGCTCCCCGTGTTGTCCACCGGCATTAAAAACTCACTGCTCAATGTCACAAACAGAAAATCCCCTGTGTCTGAGACGTTCACCACCTGGGTTTCAGGGTTGATGAGCGGGGTAAACTCTGAGCTCGTAACCGAAGGCCCTTTGATGAGTTCCTTTAGAATCGCCTCTTCTCTCTTCTCATTGACGGGTATTTCGATCTCCCTGGTCTCGCCAATGAGCATACCCGTATCCTGGTATCCAAAATAGAGAGAAACCTCTTCGGAATCCTTAGCAGCTGCCTCCCCCAGGGGATTGATATCCACTGCTTGGCTATCGTTATTGCTGGCAGCGAAGTTGGAGCAGCCTGCTAGCAATGCCATGCTCATACATATTCCAGCTGCCATGCAGACAGCGATGATCTTTTTAATTCTCATAGAGCCTCCTATCTTTTTGTAGGCAGCACCAGTGTAAAGGTGGTTCCCCTGCCCACTTGGCTTTCTACCTCAATTCTTCCTTTGTGCAACAGGGCAATTCTCTTCACAATGTGTAGCCCCAGCCCTGTACCGCCTGTATCTCGAGACCGTGCCTTATCCACCCGGTAAAACCGGTCGAAAATATGTGGCAAATCCTCTTTTGCAATACCCACGCCGTTATCCGAAACGTGAACAAATACCTCCGAGCCCACTTTCTCTAGATGCACGGTGACTTTTCCGCCTTCTTCTGTATATTTGATGGCGTTATCGATCAGATTGCTAATGGCCTGGCGTATTCTCACTTGGTCGCATTCCACTTCAATTTCCTCATCGATCTGCACATCCATCGTGATGTTCTTTCTTTTTGCGATGGGAGCCAGTGCAGCCACCACTTTATCCACTAGCTTGCTGATCAAGATGACCTCTAAGTTCAAATGATTGGATTGGTCTTCGATTTTCGTCATTAGAAGCAAGTCGTTGATCAGGTTTGTGAGCCGATCGATTTCATCATTAATATCTCCTAAGAACTCCTTATACACCTTTTCATCGATATTTTCCTCATATAAGATGGACTCTACCAGTATTTTTATGGAGGTGAGCGGCGTTTTAAGCTCATGGGAGGCATTGGACACGAACTCGCTGCGCATCTTATCCACATTTTCCAGCTTCTCGCTCATCTGGTTAAATGCCTGGCCCAGCTCATCAATCTCACTGTTTCCCTTGATCTTCACCCGCTGGTGCAAATTTCCCGCTGCAATCTGCACAGCTACATCCCGCAAGTTGTTGATTGGTTTGGTGATTTTACCCGTCAGAATATAGGTTGCTAACAGCAGTAAAAATGCAGCTGTGGCAAAAATCGCCACATACTGATTGCTCATAAACGTGGTCTTTTCCATCACGTCCTGTATGCTGCTGGAAAAGAGCAAAATGCCGATGTTTTTGGAATTGTAGATGATGCTGCTGGTGTAATATACCGCCCAAAACGGCTCATTTTCCGTCTCGTTTAACACCTGATTAAATCCATAGGAGGAATCCTTGTTCTCCTGGGTAATATCCAGCACCTCTTTGTTCTCCAGCTTTCGCCCGTTGAGCTGGGAAAAGCTGTCTACCTGTACCACACCGTTTGCATCTAAAATAAGCAAACGCCCTGAGAGCAGTTTGCCTTGTTCCACGGCAATTTGATTGAGTTTATCCGCATTTCCCTCGTTGAGATCTGCCGCTACCGTAACCGCCAAGTTGTTGACGCTCTTCTGTTGGTCGCTGATACGACTTTGGACAATGAAATCCTCCATGATTTTAGATGCTACGATGATGGAAAGCACGATTGCCACCACCAATACCAACAGAAAAAACAGCAAAAATCGCCAGCGAATGGAGGATGTCAGTTTATTGATCTTTAAAGTAATCGCCAACACCCCATTTTATATTCATTTCGCACCGTTTCTCCTTCCACGCATCAATGCCAGCCTGTTACACCCACCTCATTTTACAAAACAGGAGTTCTCTCTGGCATATGTGTCGATAAGCTCGATCCCTTCGGCCTATTTTTTGTTCTACCTTAGTTTACCTTCTACTATGCTTTTTCCCATTTTAAAACCATAGTATACTCAGTTACAGTATACTATACCCATCCTGGAAACTCAACCTATCAATAATGCCCCTCTCTGCTTCGGCAATGTTTCTCTCACAATAAAGGCATTTCCTCCCCTCTTTTTTCATAATCACACAATATAAAATGATAGTATTTTACAATGCATCTTATGTCCTTTTGTTTGATAGGCAACAAAAGGCAGGACACTTTCTCTAAAGTCATCCTGCCCCCTTACTTCGCTTAAATAAAAGACCAAAATCCTATACTATTACCAAAAACAAATGCGGTACTATCGTTTACTTATCGTTAAAGTAATACCCAACTCCCCATTTGGTCATGATAAACTCTGGCTTTGCCGGGTTTTTTTCGATTTTTTCCCGTAGGCGTCTAATGTGCACATCCACCGTCCTTAAATCCCCTGCGTGTTTCCACACCACTTCCAGCAGCGTTTCCCGATCAAACACCTTACCTCTATTTTTGATGAAGTAACACAGTAGATCGAATTCCTTTGCCGTGAGGTTTATGTAGTTCCCATCGATCTCCACGCTGCGATTGGTCAGGTTCACTGTCATATTGCGAATGGTGATCACATTCCCATCCTCTTTTTTGACAGAATAGGTATCTGACCGCCGAAAGATGGTCTTAATTCTGGCCTTTAGCTCCAGCATATTAAAGGGCTTTGTGAGGTAATCGTCCGCACCAAATTCCAATCCCATAATCTTGTCCATCTCATCTCCCTTAGCAGTTAGCATGATAATGGGCACATAGGAGATAGAGCGAATTCTCTGGCACACTTCCATGCCGTCCAGTTTCGGTAGCATCAAGTCCAGCAGTACTAAATCGTGCTTCTCTGGGTCAAATATCTCAAGCGCCTGCTCTCCGTCATAGGCCACATCTATCTCATAACCCTCTTGCTGCTCCAGGTTAAACCGCAGCCCTTTTACCACAATCGGCTCATCGTCTACAATCAATATTCTCTTCGCCACGCTCACTTACTCCTTTTCCTGTGAATTCTCTATACCTATCATTGACACTTTTATTCGATTTCTTACCCGCATATAACCATCTCTCACTGCTCACACGGCAGAAATTTGCGCATATCGGGCCTTTATCCTTTTTCTTTGCTGCTTTGTCTACTGTGCAGCCAATTGATCTAGATACGCTATAAGCTCCTGCTGCTCCTGCTCGTTGGATATGTGTATGATCTCCTCATACGCTGGATAGTCATGGGCATATACACATTTGCACCTGCATCCACACACCGCTACCATCACTTTGGAGGTTTGCTGGCTATCCGCCGGCACAAATTCTATCTGCCCCCGATAGCGGTCTCTCAGATAATTTACAAATGCCACCCTATCGTAGTGGGGATTGCATCCGCCACAGTATTTTATATGTATCACTTTATTCATTTACTACCTCATTTTTGTCAATAAAATTTCTATTTTATTACTATTATATTATCATCCTGTTAAAAAATAAAGGAATATTTCGCCGAAATTCCCTATCTTGTTGTTTGATCAAAGCCAATCGATCTCGTCTATTGCGCAGTTCCGCTGCTATCTATTTTATAGCAGGTATCAAGGCACAACAAAAGGCCCCATTTCTACTTTTATCCCGTAGAAATAGAGCCTTGCTTTGCTATTCTGATGGTTCCTCATAACTGCTGAATGGTTTTTACACTGTCTCGTATCATCAGATCACATCCCACCCGGGTGGTAAAGTGACCTGTGCCACCCGTTTCTATCTTTTGAATCAGCCGGTTAATCGCACATTCTCCAATTAAATCGTTATAGATTCGTATGCTGGTGAGAGGGGGATCCATCATCCGCGA
This sequence comes from uncultured Eubacteriales bacterium, assembly GCA_905193725.1. Taxonomy (GTDB): domain Bacteria; phylum Bacillota; class Clostridia; order Christensenellales; family Christensenellaceae; genus CAJJPW01. Next base: position 709 of record CAJJPW010000028.1, on the reverse strand, counting down.
TACCGGCATATCGTCAAACCCTATCATGGAGATATCCTCCGGCACTTTCATGCCCGCCTCTTTTAGAGCTCGCAGCGCACCAATGGCGAGCATATCATTACCTGCAATGAGCACAGTGGGCAGTTTACGCTTTTCCTCCAAGATTTGCTTCATATCGATATAGGCGTAGTCCGAACTAACTCCCACTTCAAATACATATTCCGGGTAAAATGGGAGCGCCATTCTATCCAGCGCCGCCTGAAACCCCAAATACCGCTCGTAAAAGTTGTTGTTCTCCACTTTGCTCTTGAGGAATCCAATTTCCCGATGTCCGCATTGTTTGGCATAGCTGACGATTTCATAAACCGCGTCTATGTTGTTGATGGTCACCGCATCTAATTTTTTGTCCATAAAATTGCTATCGATGAGCACAATGGGCAGGCCAATCTGCTGATATACTTCTAAATCGTCAGAATCTAGCTCTGTGGCCAGCAGTAACACACCCAATGCGTGAATTTCCAATATTCTCTTGATGAAGTCGCCGATATCGTCTCCACCGTAATACTGCAAAATAGTAACATGGTAGCCTCTTGCCAGCGCCCTTCTCTGTATTTCCTCAGTAAGCGATAGGAAAAAGGGCGTTTCGGTGATGATTTTACCGTGTTTTTTGTGGATGACAAATACGATGCCGCCTTTGATATCCATATCCGACGGTCTATCATTTTGCTGT
>CAJJPW010000027.1 GCA_905193725.1 uncultured Eubacteriales bacterium | reverse complement strand
CACCACCGGTAGGCATCATCTTCATCTGGGGAATCGGCCCCTTGATGGCTTTGATGATTTTCGGTCCAAACAGGTTGCCAGGGAAGATCTTCACAATATCTGCTCCCGCTTCCATGCACTCTACAGCCTCTTTGATGGTCATTGCACCAGGCATACAGGCGATTTGGTAACGCAAACACATTTTTACAGTAGCTACATCCAGGCAGGGGCTCACAATGTAGTTTGCACCGGCCAGAATGGCTGTTCTCGCAGTTTCCGCATCCAGTACAGTACCAGCACCCACAATCATCTCCTCTGGGGAGTACTTTTGGGTGAGGGCTTTGATGATATCTGCCGCACCAGGTACAGTAAAGGTGATCTCAATGCCCTTTACGCCGCCTTTGATGCAAGCATCGGCGATCTTCATCGCCTGTTCTTCGCTATCTGCTCTCACTACAGCTACTACGCCGCATTCCTGCAATTGATTTAAAATTTGTTGTTTCTCCATAGTTCCCTCCAAAGACACTATTGTCTTACTTCGTATTCGTCTTTTGGCAGCTATACTAGCTGCACCAATTAGCATAGCCCTTTGTTGACCATGCTCCAGCTTACCAAGCGGCATTTTCAGCCGCTTGACAAACTAGATTTATTTTTTTTGGTTTAGCACATACTTGCAGTCTGCACCGGATAAAACAGCGATCACATTGTCTACTGCCATCATTCCCATGCCGCTGACTGCTTCATTTGTATGAGCACCAGTATGAGGAGTCATAATTACATTGTCCAGATCCTTCAAAGGAGAATCTGTAGGTGGTTCTACTTCATAGGCATCCAGGCCAGCCCCGGCGATTTTGCCTGAGCGAATCGCATCTGCCAGCGCATCTTCATCTACAATGCCGCCTCTAGCAGTGTTGATAATCACCGCACCATCCGGCATGCTGGCAATGGCCTTTGCATCGATCAGATGCTTGGTCTCGTCGTTTAGTGGTACGTGGATGGACAGGAAGTTGGATACTTTGATAACATCCTGCATGTCCTTAGCCACAGTGATACCATGGGCCTTTGCAAACTCATGATCCATAAATGGGTCGTAGGCTACAATATTCATGCCAAAGGCAATCGCACGGGTGGCCAAATTCTTGCCAATAGCTCCTAAGCCTAAAATTCCCAATGTCTTCCCCTTGAGTTCAATGCCCTGGTTTCTGGGCCAGCCGCCTTCTCTCACTGCCTGATCCAGCTTGCGAATCGATCTGGCCACGTTGATCATCAGCGCAAATGCCAATTCGCATACGGCAACGGAATTTGTGCCCGGTGTATTGGTCACCAAAATTCCCTTTTCTGTGGCAGCAGGCATATCCACTCTATCCACACCAGCGCCGTATCTGGAAATGACCTTTAACGTGTCCGGCGCTTTTTGCAGCACGTCTGCATTGATATAATCCAACCCAGCGATATACCCATCTACTCCATCCAGTCTCTCTAAAATTTCCTCTGGTTGTAGCGGACGGCCTAGGTCATTATATACCACTTCATCTGCAAAGCTCTCCAATTTTTCCTTTGCAGCGGCGTTTTCCGGCTTTAAAAAAGACGTTGGCGTTACTAAAATTTTCATTGTACTCTACCCCATTTCCATAGCAATTTGAGAAAGCGGCAACTGATGCGCCGCTTTCTCCTCATTCACTTTTTTTGCAGGTCGTTATTATTTCCATTTTGGATTTGGGATAGCAACTGGCTTTCCATCCTGCTCTACCAGCAGATTCCGATAGCCCTTCTTTTCGATGGTGCCATAGTCATGCCCTGCATCTCCTCTGAATACAAAGAACGTTCTTAAAGGCTCAGTATCCGAGACATTAATGCTTCTGTGAGCGTATCTCTTCGGGCAGTATACCATTCTTCCTGGCAGCAGTTCCTGGCAGGACCAATCTCCCTCTGGGCTCTCCAGCATCATGTAACCATGTCCTTGGAGACAGTAGTACACTTCGCCGGTGTCCAAAATGGTGTGGAAGTGGCCTTTGGTCATGAAATACTCGTTGCCAACTTTTCCAGGATATACGATGCTGATGCCAAATGCTAAATCGCCAGGATGTTCTGGAACGTCCATTTCGTGGAATTCATAGACCAGTTGATCTCCCTTTGCCAGCAACTCTTCATATGCCTTTTCATCAGAGAACATGCCCTTTAACTTGCTCAGCGGTCTTTTGGAAGTCTCTTTCATGGTAGACATTCCGGTCTTTAAGTCAAAGTCAATTGTAAAACCGTGTTCGTAATCAATTTTTCCGTTGTTTTGTGCATGAATATCCATAACTAATTCTCCTTTTTTCCTTTTAGGATACAATTTCAAAATCACTTTTGTCTTGGAAAGCAACGCGTTTGCCCGCCTCGCTTCCTCACTACCTATCTTTCAGGCCAAACTATCTGGCTCTGAATTTAGAGGCGATCTCGTCGCACATCTTCAAAGTATCACCCTTGATGTCGATGTGGAATACTTCTTCGATTACTTGGGTCCAACCATAGATGAAGTACATCCAGCCGTCTTCTACATGCAGATTCTTAGCCTCTTTTTGTGCCAATGCCTGATGCATGAAGGTCAGATCGCCACGGTAGTTGATCTCCCATACCAGAGAATCCTGTGGGAATTCACAAGCATCTGTCAGCGGAGAACCTGGGCGGTCTTTGCCAAGTCCGGTAGCATTCACGATAACGGATTTAGGCTTGATGGTCTTGAGTACTGCATCGTTTTGTTCGAACTCTGGGCAGAGATGGAATTCCAGCTCGATGCCACCAGGATTGAGTTCTTTGAAGATCTTTTCAATCTCGTCCAGCCGTGGCTTAGAACGGTTGGATACCACGATTCTCTTGGGATAATTGCCCTTGAATTCCGGTCTCATCAGGTAAGAGCCCATGGAGATTGCGCTGCCGCCAGCACCGATTACGTAAAAATCTTGTCCCCCATCTTTCCAGAAGTTTTTGGGTACAAATTCTTCCAAAGCGTATCCAGAGGAAATCGGGTCTTTTGCATGGCCTCTCAGTTCGCCATTGAGCTTGGAAATAGAGGACATCTCTCCGAACATCTTCGCATAGGGATCCAGATACTCAAACATATCGTGTGCTGCCGCATAGAGGTCCAGCTTGTGAGTGGTTACCAATGCTCCTAAAGATAATTCATCGTTTTTAATGAAGTCAACTACTTTTCTGTACTCCTCTGGGTCTGCGTGAATGGAAATATCAATTCCTCTCATAATCGCATCTTTGAGTCCCAGAGCCTTTGCCCATTCAGGGAACACTTTCATAATGGAAGAGCTTCCCGTCGTCACCCCAATAAAGTACATGGTAGGTTGTGTCGCTTTTTGAAAGTCAAAGTTAATCATTTTTCCCAATCTCCTTCAATGAATTAATTATTTTACCTTATTTCCAGCGCGTTTTGCGCATTGATCGTCATGATATTTTGGGTGATATCTTCCGCTACCCCATATTTTTCAGCCAAAAATGGTTTGAATTCCGTCAAAATGAAGTCCAAGCCCATGGTAGCGCCATAGTTTCTCAGCCGTTTATTGGTGGTATCCAATGCAAAGAGCAGCTGGTTTTGATATCCCTTCTCCAACATGTGGCAGATCAGCCGAGCCTCCTTATCGTTACCGTGGTAATTGAGCCGGTTGATAGTATCATAGTCTAAAAACACTCCGGTTTTAGCTACTTCTTCGTGATAGTCCAAGTCGTATTTGGTTCTGTCAATATGGCAGATGATGATCTTTTGAGGGGCAATTCCCCGTTTGGTAAAGAAATCTACCACTTCCAACGCATCTGCCCCATTTTCGATATGGCAGACCAGCGTCCTTCCTGTCTGTTTCTGGGCATGAGCCGCTGCTGCAAACAGCTTTTCATAGGTTTTGTCCCCATAGACACCGCCGCTGTCCACAGCCACCTTGATGACCCCCGCCTTTGCATTGGTCTTTTCAAAGCCCGTCGCCATAGACGAGTACATGCCATCCTCACATTCCTCTATGAACAGATCTGTAAGTTGTTCTTCCGACTTACTAAATAAAATGCTGTCTTCATAGTAGAACATGGTCTTGTGAAATCCAGTGGATGCGATAATATGCACGCCGCTCTCCTTGCTGGCCTGTATTTCCCATTCGGCCATTCTGCCTCCGGCCACCGGCTGGGCATCTACAATCGCACCGCCCCCTGCCGCTGCATATTCTACCAGTTCCTGTGTGGATTTTTGATAATCATTCATCATCAGCGCGGTGTTGACGTCATAAGATTTGCACTTTTCTAAAAAGATGTGTTCGTGGCATTGGCACCACCCCAATTGCGCTGAATCAATTGATCCCAGTACCGTTTCAATTTTCCCCATTATACGTCTCTCCTGCCTGTTTTTTGCCCTAGGGCACTTTGCTGCGGAAATGTTATAATGTTCTTTCATTATTATACAATAGCTTTTATTATTTTTCCAGTATAAATGTGCAAAAATGCACAATTATACTGGAAAATTTTTTATCATTTATAATTGCCCTGATATCAGGGTTTGGGAGCTTTTGTCCATCCAAAGCTCACCTATGACCATCTCTTACTCTACCTCGATAATTCTTTTTTCCCGAATGGATTGGTTGCCCAAATCCACGATCTTCACTGCCATCAGGCCGTCTTTTCCGGTTACTTTAGGCTGCCGATCCTCTAAGATGCAGTCGATAAAGTCCTGATCTTCCCGCAAATAGGCGTCTTTGAACAGTAACATCCAGCTCTTGATAAAGGGCTTATGGATACCGCCTCCCACATTGGAGACCTCGTAGTTAAAGCCCTCTTTTTTACCGATGGTCATACACCCTTTGGTGCCCATCACCTCTACCTTGGCGTCGTAACCGTATTCCACATAAGCTGAACCATCGATGGTATACTGCACGCCGTTTTCAAAGGTACCCATCATCACCACATTATCGTAGTAATCTGGATAGGTCTCTGCCACCTCTTTGTTCCGGAAATTGCCTCCAATGGCATAGAGGGTCTTGATTTCGCTGCCAGCCAGCCAGCGGATACAGTCGATATCGTGGCTGTTCAGCTCGCCTAGCACCCCATTGCTCTTAGAAACGTCGTACATCCATTCCCTGGGCTTGCTGGGGCCTCTGGTGTTGGATTTAATGTATACCACATCGCCAATTTCCCCCGCATCAATGGCTTTTTTTGCCTCTTCAAAGCTCTCATCATGGCGGCGCATAAAGCCAATTTGCAGTTTCACTCCGTTTTGCTCTGCCGCATCGATCATCGCCTGGCACTCCTCCACATCTACTGCCATTGGCTTTTCACAGAAGATGTGTTTTTTGGCATTTGCCGCGTCAATGGCAATCTGCTTGTGCAGGCCGGTGGGAGATACGATAACTACCGCATCTACTTCCGGATCTTTCAGCGCCTCTTTGTAATCCAGATAGTACTTGGAGATCCCCAGCTCCTCACAAGCTGCGTGGCATGCGGATTCCAACGCGTCTACCACAGCCACCATCTTGGCACCTTTTACTCTCGATGCAAAATTGCGTCCATGAATCATTCCTGCTCGGCCAGCGCCGATTAAACAAATTCCCAATGTCTGTTTCATAGCATTTTCCCCTTTGTCTATCTTTTTATTTCATATCCTACATGGGTATTGGCGGCCAACGAGTTTCCCCTGCCACTTTTTTACTTTAATCCCATGCATAAACTATATCCACTGATCTTTAGGGACGGATCTGCTCCATGAAAACGCAATGTTCTATCGATGTCTCTATTCTCATGAGCAATACATCTGTTCCACTATTTGGCTCTTGTTTAGTCCATAATATACAGAACTTTATTGAAGAACTCCTCGTGGTTCGCCATCATCTGGATGGGGCGGATCCCATCGTCCAAAGAGACTCTGTGGGAAACTAAAGGTTTCACATCCATCGCACCTCTTGCAATGGCGTCCACTACCACTTTCCACTCGTTTTTGGGCAGTTCCGCATACTCAGAATTCCAAGTTCCAATATATTCTATTTGATTCCGCAGCAACTTTTCGTATGCTGCCATGGATATTTTCACATCGGTATGAGGAGTACCTACACCGATAATCTTGCCAAACTTCCTGGTGGATAGCAGGCAGTTTTCAATGGTGGCGTTCACTCCTGCTACTTCCATGCATACGTCGGCCATTCTGCCATTTGTCTGCTCTTTCACCCATGCAATTGGGTCTTCTTTTAAGGAGTTAATCACATATTCAAAACCGATCTCTTTGGCAAAGTCCACCTTGGCCTGATCCACATCGATCAGCATGATTTTATGTGCGCCTTTGATCTGTGCCCATTTTGCAATCATGATGCCTATTGGGCCAGCGCCGTAAATGGCCACATTGTCTCCCAGGGCCACATCTGCCAGATTGATGGCGTGAATGGCAATTCCACAGGGCTCACACATAGCAAGTTCCTCGTAGCTTAGATGGTCTGGCGCTAATACCAGGTTCCACTCAGGCGCCACTACATACTCAGCAAAAGCGCCGTCTCTTCTGGAGCCGATATAGTCGTAGTTATCGCATTGGGCGTATTTTCCCGCCTCACAGCTTGGGCATTTCCTGCAAGGGATGAGGGGAAACACCACGGTTTTTCTGCCTATGAGTTTTTCATCCACACCTTCGCCCACTTTTACGATCTGCCCGGAAAATTCGTGTCCAGGAATGCAGGGGAAGTGGTATGTTCCCTTTTGCAGAATCCGCGGGATATCAGAGCCGCAGACGCCTGCCGCCTTAACTTTGACTAAAACCTCGCCCGCCTTTGGTTCTGGCATGGGCACATCTTCTACTCTTAAATCTCCTACTGCGTGTAATACACAAGCTTTCATACTGACCTTCACTCCCATTTCAATATCAATTTATATTTGAAACAATAAACTCCACGCCCTAATTATATAATATACGAACAAAGAACGCAAGTAATTATTAGCGTTTATTATCATTTTTTTGTAATTTTTTTAGATTTTTTCTACAAACAAAAATAAACTCTAATGTATGATGGATATTTTGGTCTTCCTCCATGGGCGCTCACCCCCACATGTCAGATCACAGTAGGTCTTATTTTTAAAAGATTGTTATGTTTTCATTATAATATATTAGAAGAAAAAAACAATGTATTTTATAAAATGTTTGCCATTATTTTTAATACCTTGGGGAGATGCTTCGCACAGAATTCCACCACAAAAAAACGGCCACAACTTTTTAAAGTGTGCCGTCATTTTCCCATTTTCTCATATTTTTATAGATACTTTACGCGCTCTTTCTGATAGTATCCCTTAGCTGCCGGTGTCTCCGCTCCCTTCCCCACAGCAATTACTGCCACTGGAATGCTGGTGATCTCTAAAAGCTGCTGTACCTTGTTCACCCGATCCTCTACGGGATATAGGCCGCACCAGACTGTCCCATAGCCCAGCTCCAGTGCCTGTAACAGGATGTTCTCTATTGCCGCGCCGCAGTCCTGGGGGAAGAACCCCTGAGCAGGGCTTTTCTCTTGCAAATCTGGTCTACCACATACCACAATCGCCGCTGAGGCCTCCAGAATCGGCCGGCTAAACGGCGCGATCTCCACAATCTTTTTCCGATAGTCCTCATCTTGGACGACTACGAATTCCCACGGTCTGGCATTGCATGCACTAGGTGCCATCATAGCCGCTTCCAGCATCAGGTCCATGTGCTCCTTAGGGATTTCCACACCCTTTTGAAATTTGCGGATGCTCCTTCGCTGGCGAATCGCCTGAGATACATTCATCATTCATTCCTTCTTTCTCCTAATTGTATTATGAACATGCTTTGGAATACCTCTATCTTATCATTTTTGATTCAGTTCCGCAAAGCTCAGCATGTTCCGGCAGAGGAATAAAATCAGTGTGCTGGCGAGAAGATTCCACGCCACGGTGATGAGCAGTCCAATGAGTGTGGCATCCACCAGCTGCTGCAACGCCACAAATACAATTGCCAGTACCAGCCCGGGGATTGCGATGGCCACCATGATGAGGAAATACAGCACCATCACTAAAATCTTGCTGTTCACTGGCCCCAGTATCCGCTCGATGAGCACATTGCCCGCCATAAACAGAATGCCAAAGCCAATTCTCGCCAGGATGGCCACAACCGCCAGCCCCGGAGACAGGGACAGCACAATAGCTACTACCACAAAGAGAATAACTGCCTCAATGGCGACTTTCAGCACATTTTCCATGCAGATCATCATCAGCTTCCGAAACGGCCCCACGGGGACCAGATACACATAGGGCTTTGTCAGCTCTCGAATCCATCTGCCAAAGGACGAGCTAAACAGCTGCATGTAGGTGGCAAAGATGAAGATGGGCAATAATCCTTCCTCCCTCATAAAGAAGGAAAATGCCACAATGCAGGCCATAAAGATGATACTGTTCAGGTCTAGGATAAAAAACTTACTTCTCCTATCTTCTAACAGGTGCTTGTAGAAGAACACCGAAGCCCCTTTGCCTCGGCTTAGACCGGTCTGGCCCACTTTCACCTTGCCCGGCACTGCCTCTAAGTTCCCCTGCTTTTTGGCGTCCAACGCCCGGCTAGACATCTCAGTGGCCTGTAGCGTATCCTCGTAAAAATCGCTGTTGGTTTTGACGATCAGAAGGGCAATGCAGACCATATACGCTCCTGCCGCCAGCACACTCCACAGGATGGGCAGATAGCTTCCTGCGATGGCACTGCATACGCCCCCTTGTACCCAGCCCGCCACCGGCACCAGAATAGAGAGCACCGGGCTATTGACCGTCTGAATCAGCGCGCCAAAGGGATCATCCGCTGTCAATGCACAGGCGCCTATTGCCAGTGCAATCACAGCGCATCCCCCTAGCAAAATGCCTCTAATCCACCTTTTGCGCACTGGGTTCCCATTGGAGAAGGAGTAAATGGCCATAGCAGTGAGCTGCGAGCAACAGAGCACCACACAATACCCTAGAAAAATCGCCAGCAGTCCCCCTAGATTTACATGATATGTGATATGCAGCCAGGAATACTGGAACAGGATAAATACCCCTACTAATAAGGAGAGCCCCATCTGACGGATGAGCCCATAAAACAGTATTTTATTGGAGGAGATAGGCGCGGAAAACAGCAAGTTCACATCTGCCATGGAGTAGAAGGAAGCCCCTGAGGTAAGGCCCTTATATGCTCCCAGCACAAAAAAGATCAGATAGAGGGCAAATACTATGGCAAATAGCTCCTGCGGGTTGCGAAATTCCTGGCCCGCTTCACTGCCTAAATTCCCCGAAAATATCACAAATACGAACAGTAAAATGAACAAAATGGCCGCAATCAACTTGCCGGGATTTTTCACTAACTGCACAATGGAGTTCTTCAACGTGGTAAAAAATAAATATCTCAGTCCCCACATGGCTGATTCCCCTCTGTGATTTCAAAAAAGAGTTCTTCCAGCGTTTTATCCTGCTCCGCCTCTGTGTGATGATATCGAGTGGCAGCAATCTTCCCTTTCATCATAATATGGCACGTGTCCCAATAGTCCTCTACACTATCTATCATATGGGTGCTGATGAGCAGACTACAGCCGTCGTTTTTCAACTGGGTAAACATCAGCTTGAGTTCCTTAATGGCCCGAGGATCTAACCCCACCATGGGCTCGTCAAAGATCAAGACCTTTGGCCTTGGCAGGAGAGCGCAGCAGATGCTCAGCTTTTGCTGCATTCCCTTGGAGAGCTCCTTGCCCAGCTTATCCTTTTTGTCCTCCAGTTCAAACCGCTCAAAGAGTTCCTGCTGGTAATTCTGCCAGCTTTCCAGCTCATAGGCTCTGGCGATAAACTCCATATGCTCCCCCACCGTCAAAAGGTCGTACACGGCAGGCATTTCCGGGATGTACCCCAGCAGTCTCTTGGCCTGAATGGATTTGTTGCCATACCCGCAGATCTGAACTCCGCCGTCAAACCGCAAAAGACCTGCAATACACTTGATGATGGTGGATTTTCCCGCTCCATTGGGGCCCAGCAAAATGGAAATCTGCCCGTCTTCCCCGGTAAAGCTGATGCTATCGTTAGCCAGAAACTTTCCATATCTTTTGGTGACGTTTTTTACTTCCAGCATTTTGGCACTCCTTTATCTCTCATTGTGGATTGATCTACTCTAGTATTATCCTACTACTTCTTTTCTCCCATGGTCTGTAACACCTCTATGGAATCCTCGATGCTCTTTTCCATGGCCTGTTTACCATAAGTGTCCACCAAAGACTTGTCCTTAGGCCCATGGGTCAGGCACGCCGCACCGCCAATACAGCCGGATTCACACGCCATTCCCTCGATAAAATTGGCATTCAGCATGTTCTTTGACGCCTTGAGCAGCGCTGTTTTGCACTCCAAAATCCCATTGCACACAGCGGGTTTTAAGTCAAAGGGCTCTTTTTGCTCTTTGATGGCCTCTGCCACCGCCTCTGTCAGACCCCCACTCTTGGCAAAAATCCGGCCAAAGTACGAGGCGTTGTCTAAATAGGAATCCGGCAGCTCTTTTAGATCGATATCCCTGCTGTCAAACAGCGCCAGCAATTCCTCAAAGGTGATCACACAGTCGATCAGCCCTTTCACATGCTCCAGCTGATACTCCGCCTTCTTGGCAATACACGGCCCGATAAACACAGTCTTGGCCTCTGGCTCCAGCTTTTTGATATACATGGCGATCTGCACCATGGGAGACACATTGTGGGAGATGTGCTGCGCCATTTGTGGAAAACTCTGCTGGATGTACTTGACAAAGGCTGGGCAACAGGAACTGGTCAAAAATCCCTTTTCTTTGAGCTCTTTGGCCTCCTGATAGGCCACCATATCCGCGCCCCAAGCGGCCTCTACTACGCTAAAAAAGCCCAACTTCTTTAATCCCGTCACTGCCTGCTCTACTCGCACATTGCCAAATTGACTGTAGATGGAGGGAGCCACTATCGCATATACCTTGTATTTTTGGTTATTTTCTGATCCCTTGAGCAATCGAATGGCATCTAAAACAAACGACTTATCGGTAATCGCGCCAAAAGGGCACTGATATACACATGCGCCACAGGAGATACACTTGTCGTTGTCGATGCATGCCTTTTTGTCCTCCGCCACGCTGATCGCGCCCACTTTGCAGGCATTTTCACAGGGTCGAATGGACTTGACAATGGCGTTATATGGGCAGGCGTTGACACAGCGCCCGCATTCAATGCACTTTGACTGGTCGATATGTGCCTTGTGGTTGATAATCTGAATGGCTCCTTTTGGGCAGGTATTGAGGCAGCGGTGCGCAATACACCCTCTACATGCCTCGGTGACCCGAATGCCATCTACTGGGCACTCATCGCAGGCAATACTCAACACTTCTACCACGTTGGGGTTTTGAGGGTCTCCCCCCATGGCCAACTTCAACCGCTGGTTTACAATCGCTCTTTCTTTATAGATACAACACCGCATGGTGGGCTGTGGCCCTGGCACAATCCGCTCTGGACTAGTGAGCAGTCCGGTCTCCAGTCTGTCTTCAAAGGCCAAAGTAGCTACATCTTTTAAAACCTTATACTTTAGCTCCTGCACACTGGTATCAAATAGTTTCATCTCTACTCCTCATTTTCCTTCTTTACTGATATTTTTATGTCTCATAACCGCCCTCATTATATAGGAAAAGCTAGGGGAATACAAGGAAATCTATTAAAATTTTACAAAACCCATTTCCCCCACTCCCTCCTGCTTTTTCTCCTCCAAAAGTTCCTCTCTTCCTGGGTGATTTGCTCGTTTTTCCTCCGTTAAAGATCTTGTTGGCCAGCTAAAAATTCAATTAATTTTCTCTCATTTGTATATTTTTACCGCCAATTACGATATAATAAAAATACATGGAACAGGATAGGAGCCACTAGATGAAAGTTGATTTTTCAAAACGAGATGTGAGAAGAGCGGTATATGCCTTTATCGTCATTGCCGCTTCCATACTATTTCTATTGGCCTTGCTCAACATGGGCGCTATTTTAGATGCCATCGGCAAGCTTTTTTCTATCCTAACACCCTTTATCGTGGGTTTTGTTTTGGCGTACCTGCTCAACAACTTTGTGAAGTTCTTCGAAAACAAGGTTTTCTGCATCTTTAACCGAAAGAAAAAGCGGCCTAAACTTATCCGGGTGTTGTCCATCATCACTTCTGTTCTGATCTTCTTTGGCATCATCGTGGCGCTATTTTACATCATCATCCCCGAAATATATAACAGCATCTCCAATTTGGTGAGCAATGTACCCAAGTACCTGGAAATGCTGGACGATCTGACGCAACAAATTTATGACAAACTCAATATCCACAGTGATGCAGTGGAAGACGTGCTCTTTTCTTGGAAAAACCTGATACTGAATGCATCCGACTCCATTGCCAAATTGCTCCCTGGGCTTTTGGATCTCTCGGTGCAGATTACATCGGGCGTTACCAACGCGCTCATCGGGTTTATCATCTCCATCTACATGCTCATGAAAAAGGAGTTGTTTTTTGCCCAACTTAAGAAGTTCTTGTTCGCCATTTTACCCTATAATTTTACCTTGCGGCTCATTCGCCTCTCCCGTGATAGCAACAAGGTGTTTACTGGTTTTATCACAGGCAAACTGCTCTCCTCGCTGATCGTGGGCATTTTGTGTTATATTGGTATGCTCATCTTTGGCATGCCCTATGCACTCCTCATTAGCGTCATCATCGGCGTTACCAACATCATTCCGTTTTTCGGTCCGTTTATTGGCGCCATACCCTCTGCCATCATCATTCTCCTAGCAGACCCTATGATGGCACTTTGGTTTATCATCTTTATCATCGCTCTCCAACAGATACAGGGCAATGTGATTGAACCCCGCATTTTAGGGGAAGTCACCGGTCTTTCTGCCTTTTGGGTGATGTTTGCGCTGCTGTTCTTTGGAGGCCTATTTGGCGTCGTCGGGCTATTGCTAGGCGTCCCCACCTTTGCGGTGATCTACTCTATTATTCGGGCGCTCATCGAAAATCGTTTGGCCAAAAAGGGCATGTCCCGTTCGACGAAGGACTATCTCCAAACAGAAGATGATATTCCCCGCAAAAGAAAAGAAAAGGCGAAAGATCCTCAATAGATGTGGACTTTCCGCCGTTGGTAATACTTTTCTCCTCCATCCTTTCAGGTAGAGTTTTTTCACATTTCAATCAGAGCAAAGCGTGATAAACTCATTTCATCACGCCGGCGACATGGTTATCAATTTAGTAGATCACATGCACGCCCTGCTCTTCCAGCTCTTTCAAAGTCTTCAAGTGACCCTCTCTTTCCACGTACCCAAGACCTTGTGCCAACAAAAATACATTGTGTCCGTTGTGCAGCAGATCTAAAACAGTATTCTTAATGCAGTACTCCGTGGCAATGCCGCTTACCACCACGTCTTCTACCAGATTGTCTTTGAGCATACCATACTGGGGATTTCTCGCCTCAAATCCCGAATACTCCTCCACATCTTTCCGATCTCCTTTGATGAACACATTATACCGCAAGATAGGCGTTTGGATGGTCTTTTTGATCTCCTCATAAAAGGGCCGGTATAGCTCGCTCTCTCTGGTGCCCTGTACCGCATGGGCAGGCCAGATCCCGCCAGCAGATTGGAAGGAACAGTGGTCTTCTGGGTGCTGCTCTTTTACATAAAGCACATAGTTTTGCGGATGGGCGTTGATATACGCTATCGTATTATCCAGTGCCTCTTGGGCATTTTGACAGGCGAGTCCCCCATCTATAAACCCATAGACCCCGTCTACCACCACGTGGCACACAGGTTTGGGCACATCCTTCCACCACAGGTTCATCGGGGAAGCGGCAAGGTTTCTCTTATGCATCGAACCTTGAAACAGGTGGGCAATGCGGTCTACTTGCTCCTCCTCCAGAGGATTGCCCTTTAAGAAGGCAGAGAGCTGCTGATAGGATACTTTTAATTCTGCCTCGTCATTTTCTGATATGCCCAGACCTGCCGCTGGCTGTTTTTCCAACACACAACTTGGTGCCTGATACCGCCGGGCGATCTGATAGATGTCCTCTTTTACTAGACCATCTATGGGGTTAAAGTCGCTGGCACCGTCTCCATATTTAGTAAAATACCCTACCACATTTTCCGCCGCA
>CAJJPW010000026.1 GCA_905193725.1 uncultured Eubacteriales bacterium | reverse complement strand
TGAAAGTCGCCTTAGGGCTAGCGCGGGGCAAGAAGCTCTATGATAAGCGCCAAGACTTAAAGGAAAAGGCAGTAAAGCGAGACATGGAGCGAATGATGAAGCCATAAAAATATAATATAATAATATGGGGGCGTACTTGGCTTTCGACGGGGGTCGCTGCCCAGATGATAAGCAGGCCGCAGTGCCGAAATCTGCGCTAAAAAAGTCGGACGTTTAAATATAAACGCTGATAATCAAGAATTAGAATTAGTAGCTGCGTAACGCAAGCTGCCGTCACAGTAGAAAGTCCCGCGGTTCTACAGGTGGCGTCAATTGAGCGGGTACTGCTTAATCCAAAGCTTTGAGGGTTAATGCATATTGATGAAGCTACCACAAACCAGCTTTGCTGTAAGGGGCTGGTTTTGGGAATAAAACACTTACAGCTAAGCCTGTAGAAAGTCGTCTGTGAGGGCTCTCGGACAGGGGTTCAACTCCCCTCGCCTCCACCAGCAGCGTGACGCTGCACACAATATCGCAATTCACTTTGATGGGTTGCGGTATTTTTTATGCCCGAAAGAGAGGCGCGTTGAAAATGTGTTGCAAAAGTATCATGTTAATACGTGGAATCTTTTTTACCGAATAGGAAATGGAGGAGTTAGGCCGGGAGCGAGCGCTGCGAAAGCAGAAGAGCGACCAAAGGGAGCGGAAGCGAGGGAGCGAGGCCAGAAAGCGGACAAAGTCCGCGGCGGAACTCCCCTCGCCTCCACTAGAAGTATGTAATAGATATACTAAGTCCAAGGATGATGAAATGTACAAATTAAATATAAATTGAATGATTTACACCATATGGTACAAGTGGTATAATATAATTGAACTATAATAGGAGGTGGATATTATGTCCAATCAATTTGATCAGTACAAGGAAAACAAGTTTGAATACCAAGGTGAGTTACGTTCTCTTGTTTGTCCCACATCGCTTCCAGAGCTCGTAGAAGCCTTAGGCGTCAGAGATACCATACAAACAATAATTGATTCTACTATGCACAATGAGGATATTTTTAATTGGGAAAAACTTAAAGAAAGACAAAATGGTTATATCCAAGAATATCTTGATTCTATTGGCAATTTTAACAATAGCGTTCTTGCTTCTAATATCACATATCTTGCTAAGTTCAACGATATACGCTTAGGCGAATTAGAAAAAATGCTTGGTATTAGTACAGGCTATATTTCCCGTACTGCCCGACAGAATACAAACAAGAGGCTTAGTATCGATGTGGTCTGGAAAGTGGCTAAGTTCTTTGGAGTGAGCATTGATGACTTAGCTAACCGTGATTTTCGTATTCCCTTGGAGACTGCTGATCTGCTGCGCCGATTTATCGTAAAATTGTCAACCCAGACAATACTGGATGAAATTGAATGGGATTGCGAGGGCGGATATCTTTGTGCGAGCAGTCCGATACTTATTCATCTTCCACTCTTTACTGAAGAAGATGATGGTACTGTCATCTATCACCCAGAGGGCCATATGAATCAGGACGTAAAGTGGACATTGGGCGGTGATGTGTACTCTTGCGGCTCAATCAGTAAAGGTCAACGTTTAATGGTCATTGCTTTTCAAACCGAACAATACAAGGGCCTTCATTATGATTTTATTTTCTGCCGTAATAACCAAGATGGTACCTACTCATGGGAAAAGGCGTTTTACTGCAACGATCCCTACTCGAGGCTTGAAGAGCAGGCTGCTGCCCTCTATAGTCGGATTTCGAAAAAGGTCGATGGAGTAAGGCTTGCGCCGGATGTTCGCAAAATCATCCAGAACTACCTATCTTGAGTGAATAGCTATATTTTTCAAACATTATAATATTGAAGACACCAATGGTTGTTTTTTGTTATAATCCCATTATATATGCGGGTTTGTATTTGTTTTGTCTTTTAAATTAGTCGCCAAAATAAAAAAGATCCAAAACAACCATTGAAAAAAATAAAGAAATTCCAACCCTTCGTCTAGAAGTGTTTATTTACCGGTATTTTCAGACGTGCCGATTAAAGATGTCGTGACATACATGGGTTCCAATATCACAGCAGAAAAAACTGTTTTATTTGTGAATCGCAATGGAGGAGTTAAACCAGGAGCAAACGCAGCCAGAAAGTGGGTAAAGGCTGCGGAGGAACTTTCCTCCACCAGTAGTGTGACGCTGTACCGAACGCCGCAATTCACTTTGATGGATTGCGGTATTTTTATGCCCGAAACCAATAGTTTCCATAACTGCTGCATAAAGACGCTAGATATCTCTCATCCTTCTTCTGTTTGAATTTCTGAAGGCAAATTACAGTCTGTAAGATGGATTACAACCTTTTTCTTCCGCTGGGCTATTGCTGCAAATTGTGCAACCCCACCCCAAGAATGGGTGATATACACAATGACATAGTCAGCCTTTTGGAGCATCCACTTATTTCGCCAAGAGATGGCAAACCGGCGGGGAACTACTTCAATTCTTTCTGGGAAGATAGAATAGAAGAAATCACCGGACCCCATGGCTTGAAGGCAGATAGGCCATGACAACTGCGTAGTGGATATGAGGATAAATAAGCGATAGCTCTTGTAATACGGAATATACATGGGTATCGTAATCGCCTTGGTTTCCCACGTAAAACAGGGGTACATTATGCTCTTCAATGAAATCCACTAGTATTTGAAATTTTCGATATATCCCACACATTGCTTTGTAAAATTAGATAAAATAAACGTACGATATATCACGAAGTCAAATTCATTTTGGAATAATAAGGAGTATATTATGCCAACAAATAAAACGCCATTTACATTTCATATAGAAGAAAAGCTATTAAATAAAATGCGTTTTATCGCAAAGGAGGACACCAGAAGTTTGAGCAATTTGCTGGAACATATTTGCAAACTGTATATAGAAAAATATGAACAGGAAAATGAAGAATGCCTAGTAGATGATAAATAAACAAAAGCTGTTGCTTGATAGTAAAAATGTTGTGCAACTTTCCCAATATTCGATCCCAGATGAATGGAATAGGATAGGCGCATTTTCATTTCCGATTTTGCTGTTATCCATATATTTTGTTATTCTAAATGAAAAGAGTAAAAATCCAGGTATCGTATCAATCAAAAAGATTTGTGATGGATTGGGAATCACTTTAGGAGAATTTTTCTCTACACCAGACTTTGATCATCTAGGGCAAGAAATTAAATAACCAAAAATAAGGCGCTGCTTTTTCTAAGTAAGCGCTTTTTAGATGAAATCCAGAAAAATTATTTTTCCATCAGTAAAACATATCTACAAGGTGTTTTTTTATATTTCAAAGAGGCGATAGGCGATAAAAGAACAGAAACGCCGTAAATCCAAGGAAGATAGAAAAGTGAGATATCTAGAAAAAAAGGAAATAATTTAGGCCTATCGAATACCTTTAAAAAATAGCTCCACAAAAAGTTACAAATGAAATGGTAAGGCGCCCTTTTGTAGATTTAGGGCTCTTGTGGAGCGTGGCAACATAAAAAAATCTAATAAATTTTTAGGTAAGCTAAAAAAATGTTTGACAATTGGATAGGAGTGTGGTATTTTGGAAACGAAGAGTGGGAATAAGATGAATATGACATTTGAAAATTTGATGGATACTCTCAATGAGCCGCTGTCTTTGTTGCTCACTGGCATGTACGGCAGCAAGAGCGAGGTAATTATCTGTAGGCTCACAGAGGACAAAAACCTGAAGATCATATATTCGAAAAATAATTCTCCTGAGCACAGCATCGGCCTCATATATAATGGAATAGCAGCGCAAACGTTGGAAGAGGAGCCTGTGATGCTCTCAAAAAATATAAATACGGTTGGCGGGAAATATATACAGTCTTGTACTGTGCCCATTAAGTCCGAGCGAAAGCTTTTGGGAACCATAACCGTCAACACAGATGTGACAAACATCATTTTTGCACAACAGCAACTGGCAGACTTGGTAACGGCAGCAGAGCCTGAAAAGACACATGCCTGTTCAGATGTGAGCGAGCTGATGGATCATATGATAAATCAGGCCCAGGAAGAGATCGGCAAGCCCGTCATCTACATGAAAAAGAAGGACAAGCGGGAATTCATAAAATATCTGGACGACAGAGGATTTTTCCAAATCAAAAAATCATCAGATCGAATTACAAATTACTTAGATATATCAAAGTTCACATTATATTCTCATCTAGAGGATATTCGTTCGCGCGAATACGAAGATAGTAACTAGCAGGAATTCTAACTAAGGCAGCTTTTATAAAGTGCAGCCATGCAAAATGCCTACCGTGAGATTCCTGCAATAAGATGCTAAAAGGAGGAAAAAAATGAAACATGTAAAACGGGTAATGGCATTTGCACTGATGGTGTGCATTGTAGTTGCGTTATGCGCCTGTGGAACGGCGCCGGAAACTGGTGAGCAGCCAGAAAACGATGGTGGCTGGGTGGTAGGATTCTGCAACTACACGGTATCTAACTCGTGGCAAACCCAGATGGAGGCGGAGTTTAAATACGCCGCAGAGAACCTGGTAGAAGAAGGCGTGCTCTCTGAATACTATGTCACCAATGCAGATGGAGACGCCAACAAGCAGATCTCCGACTTTAAAGATTTGATGACAAAGGGCTGTGACGCCATCATCATTACAGCAGCTTCTGCATCGGCTCTTTCTCCTGTCTGTGAGGAAGCCACAGAAGAGGGCATTGTAGTGGTCTCCTTTGACAGCCTGGTAGAGACCGATGAAATAGCGGGAAAGGTGAGCTGTAACGATGTGGAATTTGGGGAAATTGGCGCACAGTTCATCGCCGATTCCATTGGCGGCAAGGGCAAAATTATGATGCTAGACGGCATTGCCGGCTCCACCTGCTCGGAAGGGCGTACCGAGGGTGCCATGAATGTGTTTGAACAATACCCAGATATTGAGATTGTCAGCCAAGTCAATGCGGACTGGGATTATGCAAAGGCCAAGGTAGCGGTAGAAGGTTTGCTGAGCAGCGGAACAAAGGTGGATGCCATCTGGTCCCAGGGAGGCGCGATGACACAGGCAGCGGTAGACGCGTTTAATGAGGCAGGAGAGCCCCTCGTACCCATGTCGGGTGAAGGAAGCAACGGATTTTTAAAGGTATGGAAAGAAAATCTGGATAAGGGATTTTCCAGCGTGTGCCCAGGGTATCCCACATATATCAGCGAGGTTGCACTACAGCAGGCAATCCGCGCATTGAATGGGGAAGAAATTGAAGCACTCTATATGCTTCCCACCAGCTCCATTGGAGACGACGATATTGACGATTACTACGATCCCGATCTCCCCGAAAGCTACTGGGTAGATACTCATCTTCCAGACGATCAAATCAAAGAGATATTCAAATAAGGCTATGATGCGATAACCTTGGGAAGCGCCGCTAGAGATTGCGGCGCTTCTAGGTTAAACGGATGGTGACAAGATGAAGACATTGGAAATAAAGGGATTGGTAAAATCCTTTGGAAAGAATAGAGTGCTGAGTAATGTGGATATTGTCTTTGCGCCGGGGGAGATCCATGCACTAGTAGGGGAAAATGGTGCGGGAAAGAGCACCATCCTGAAGATACTCATGGGCCAGTTCCCCTTTGAGGGAGGTTCCATACACTACGGCGACGAAGAAATTAGATTCCCCAGCCCCTTTGAGGCGCGCAAAAATGGCTTTGCCATGGTATACCAAGAGCTCACTTTGCTGAGAGAGATGAGCGTAATAGATAATATCTTCTTAGGCGATCAGCCAGTAAAAGGCGGGCTCATTGCCCAGAAAAAACAGCGAGAAAGGTTTGAGGAGCTGCTCAAGCAGTACGATATGGATATTCCCGGCGATGAGCTGGTGAAAAATTTGCCCCTCTCCAAGCAGTGCATGGTAGAGGTGTTAAAGGTGCTGGAGGCAGACCCAGACGTTGTGATATTCGATGAAACCACCTCTGCACTGGACAACGAAGAGGTAGAAAAGCTATTTCGCATTTTGCGCACACTCAAGAGCGCGAATAAGATCATCTTATTTATCTCCCATCGAATGGACGAGATCTTTGCCATAGCAGATAAAGTATCCGTCCTAAAGGATGGAGTCATGGTGGCCACATTGCCCACCCAACAGCTGACGCACGACAGCCTCATAGAGCTGATGGTAGGTAGAACCATTACGGAGATCTTCCCTCAAAAAAGCACGCCCAAAAAAGAAGTGTGTTTTTCAGTGCGCTCTCTGTCCAGAAAGGATGGGCTCATCTCCGATATCTCCATAGATGTGAGAAGGGGAGAAATCGTGGGCATTGCAGGGCTCAAAGGCCACGGGCAGGATGTGCTGCTGGACTGTATAGCCGGAGTCAAGAAATACGATGGAGGCACTATTGAGCTGGCGGGCAGGAAGCTGAAACAGGGCAGTGCCAGAAAGAACATCAAGGAGGGTATTATCCTGGTGCCAGAGGAGAGAAAGACAGACGCTCTTTTCTTAGGGCACACCATTGGACGCAACTTGACAGTGTCCAGCCAAGATATGCGCCAAAGGGCAGGGGTGATACGCAAAAAGGCAGAGCGGACTTTCGTTCAAAAAACCATTGAAGACATGGAAGTGAAGTGCACCTCCTCTGAAACCTGTGTAGCCGAGCTTTCGGGAGGCAACCAGCAAAAAGTGGTGCTGGGGCGTGTGCTAGGGATTCAGCCCCGTGTCATCCTCTTCAATGAACCCACAAGAGGCATCGATGTGAAGACCAAACAGGAGATCATGCGTCGGTTGAGGCAACTGGCGGATGAAGGGGTTGTGATCCTATTATACTCCAGCGATCTACTAGAGGTGATAGGCATTAGCAACACCGTCTACACCATGTATGAAGGGCGCATTACCCGCAAGTTGGAGGGGGATCAGATAAACGAAGTGGAGATCATGCGCGGCATTGTCGGAGCGGTGGAGGGGTGATGATATGGTAGCACTGAGTAATGTTAGAAAATCCTATAAGAGAAACAAAGAAGTTTACACCATTTACGGGCTGCTGCTGTTTTTTATCATTTTATCCACAGTGTTAGATGGGAACTTCTTATCCATTAAGAATTTGACCAATATATTTACCACAAATATGCCATTTATCATTGCAGCGTATGCCCAAACTATTGCCATTTTAATAGGCGGCGTGGATCTCTCCATCGGGGCGAGCATTTCCCTGGTTACCTGTATTTGCGCCACCACGGGCATTGGAGATAGCGCCTTAGGCGTTTTGCCGGGCATTGTCCTTTCCCTGTTGGTGAGTATGGTAATTGGTCTCATCAATGGCATTTTGGTGACGAAATTCAACATCCAGGCGCTGATTGGCACGCTGGCGGTATCCCTAGTCCTCAACGGCTGCTCTCTGGCGATTTTAGATAAGCCGGGTGGCAGCATTGCAAAGGAATTCGCCAAACCCTTTGCCAGCGATGAGATGCTATTTGCCATATTCATCATCATAACCATCGGCCTTTGGCTGTTGCTCAATCGCACTCGGCTGGGGAAATCCATCTATGCGGTAGGAGGCAACTCTCTTTTTGCGTACAGCGCTGGTATTTCAGTGGATCGGACAAAAATACGCGCCTTTATCCTGTCTGGCGCGCTGACGGGCCTTGCAGGCATCATGCTGGCTTGCAGCATGCGGTCGGGCGACCCCACTGCCGGCGACCCTCTGACGCTGAAGGCGTTGACGGCTGCTGTGATAGGAGGAGCCAGCTTTGCAGGGGGCAGTGGGCGGATCGAGTGCACCTTTGCCGGTGTAATGATATTTTCCATCATCAACAACATACTAAATCTCTCTGGCGTATCCACGTTCTACCAGTATGTGGCCCAAGGGGTGCTGCTGATATTTGCGATTGCCATAACATCCAGGCGAAAATAGAAAGGAGAGGCAGTCATGACGGCAAAAGATAAGTTAATTGGTACGCTTCAGGCGAATAAGCCCACACTCTTCATCTATGGGATGCTGGTGATCGTGTTGGTAGTGGCAGAGATCATCACCCCCGGGTATCTGAGCATGGACAATCTATCCAATGTGCTCAGGCAGGCCGCATTTTTGGGGATTGTGGCGGCTGGACAGACGCTGGTGATCATTACGGCGGGGACGGACCTCTCGGTATCTTATTTGGTGACGCTGGGCAATGTGCTGAGCGCTCAAATCATGGGAGGCAGCGATGCCAACATTCCTCTGGCCCTTTTTGTTGTGGCACTGACCGGCCTTGCCGTGGGATTTGTCAACGGTGCAGGCGTGCACTTTTTGAAGATCCCCTCTTTGGTGATGACCTTGGGCATGGGCAGTGTGTTGCAGGGAATTGTGTTTATTTACACCAAAGGCGCTCCCAAGGGAAATACGGCGCCACTCATTCAGGAGATGGTGAGCGGTAAGGTATTGGGGACGCTGTCTCCCTTGGTATTTTTATGGATAGCAATCTCCATTCTGACCATTTTCCTGCTGAAGAAGACGGTATTTGGAAGGAATGTGTATAACGTGGGGGAAAACCTCCCGGCTGCACTGAGAGCAGGCGTTCCGGTGGGCCGCACGCTGATCACCGTCTACATGATCTGCGGGCTATTATCAGCCATTACTGGCATGATACTAGTGGGGTACACAGGCACCAGCTATCTGGATGCAGGTACGGACTACCAGATGAACTCCATTGCCGCTGTGGTCATGGGAGGCACGCTGTTATCTGGGGGCAAGGGAGATTATATCGGCACCATTGCTGGGACAATTATCATCTGTGTGTTAATGAGTGTGCTCAATATTATGCAAATGCCCACCTTTGGAAGGCATATGATAAGAGGCGCGGTGATCCTCATCATCCTCATGATATTTGGACTACAGAGCAAAGAGAAATAAGGAGGACCTTCATATGGATTTAATGGCAATTGATTTGGGCACTTCTAGCGTAAAGGTGACCATAACGGATTCTGACTCGGGAGAAATATTGGCCATAGGCAAACAGGGGTATTGCATCTATACGCCCAGGCATGGCTGGATCGAGACAGACCCGATTATCTGGTGGACGAGCACCATTTTGGCCATCAAAGAATGCCTTGTGGAGTACCCCAAATCTGCAGATCACATTGGGGCGATTGGACTTTCCGGCCAGATGCACGGCGTGATTCCCATTGACAAGAAAAAGAGAGAGCTTTACAACTGCATTTTATATAGCGATGCCCGCTCGGGCAGCATATTGGACGAATTCCCCAAAGAGGTGCGGGAGCGTTTGGAATATGGGAGTTACAATCCGCTTACCAGCATGATGTCTGCGCCAAAGCTTCTCTGGCTGCGGTTGAGGGAAGAGGAGATCTGGGAGGAGACATTTAAGTGGGTCATGCCCAAAGACTATATCCGCATGAAGCTCACCGAGCACATCGCCACAGACGTAAGCGACGCCTCGGGAACGTCCATGATGGATTATGCCACCCATAAGTGGATGTCAGAGGTGGAAAAGGTAGGGCTGAGCCTGGAGAAATTCCCCGAGATTCGCTGGTCCCATGAGGTGGTGAGCGAGACTACCAGGCAGATTGAGACGCTCACAGGGATCAAGGCAGGGACGCCGGTGGTGTGCGGCGGGGCAGATATGGCCTGCACTTCCATTGGCACGGGCGCCATTGAGACAGGAGTCGCCAGTGTGACCATCGGGTCGGCAGGGCATGTGATCGTCACGATGAACGAGGTGCATCACGAAAATACCAATAAATTTTACCAGATGTGCCATGGGATCCCCGGCAAATACTACGCGTTTGGCCCGCTGATGTCTGGGGGGATGAACCTCTCCTGGATGCGGGATAGGTTCCTGGAGGTCTCGGAAAATCTGACGTTCAGCCAGCTGGATGCCTTTGCGGAACAGTCAGAGCCGGGAAGTTCAGGGCTGATGTTTCTCCCCTATCTGGCGGGAACGGTAGTGCCTCACTCGGATCCCAACGCCCGGGGCGCCTTTGTGGGGCTATCTCTCAAATCCTCCACCGGGGATATGATACGCTCGATTATGGAAGGGGTAAGCTACGCCTGCAAAGACATGTTTGAGGTGATGAGAAGCGCAGGGGTAAAGGTAGAGCGCTGTAATATCGGGGAAGGGGGCAGCAAGAGTAGGCTGTGGTGTTCCATTCTCGCCTCGATGTTTGGCTTTGCCGAATGTGCAGTGATGAACCACAAGGACAGCGCCCCTATCGGCGCCACAATACTGGCTGGCATGGGCATTGGCGCCTATAAGGACTGGGAAGAGGCAGTGGCTAAGCTCAATCAGGCCAAGCCCATTGTACAAAACCCAGAGCTTGCCGAGTACTATGAGAAAAACTTTGAGGTTTACCAGAAGATGTATCCTGCACTAAAGGAAATTTTTGTAGATATCAATCACAACCAGGAGGAAGAGAAATGAGTTTTATTCGAACGATTACAGGGGATATCTCGCCTGAAAAATTGGGGTTTACCTATTCCCATGAGCATATTGTCTGCATTCCCCCCCATTGGCGGGAACACCAAGAGGATGATCTGCTGTTAGACGACAAGGATAAATCCCTGCTGGATATCCAGGATCTCAAAGATGCCGGAGCGGATACAGTGGTGGACGCCACATGTATTGATTATGGAAGGGATATTCTCCCGGTGAAGGAGATCGCCGACAAGACGGGAATGCAGATCATCGCCACAGCGGGATTCAACAAGGGGATCCTCTGGGATGCCAAAGTGCCGGGCAAAGAGTACACCTTTGCCCAGTGGATCGATAGGGCCAGCATGGACGAACTCATAGATTTTATTGTGGGAGATGTGGAACAGGGCATGGACGGCACGAATTTACGCTGTGGGCAAATCAAATTTGGCACAGGTTACAACAGCATCAGTCCCTTGGAGCTGAAAACGCTGCGGGCTGCTGCCCGCGCACACCATATCACTAAGGCGCCGTTGCATTCCCATACAGAGGCGGGGACGATGGCGCTGGAGCAGATCGCCTATCTCAAAGAAGAAGGCGTGGAGCTTTCTCACGTCAGCTTTGGACATATGGATCGGAACTTAGATACGTGGATGCACACCAAAGTGGCGGAACAGGGCGCCTATCTGTGCTTTGACGGCATTGGCAAGATGAAATACGGGCCAGAGTCCGCCAGGATTGGCTGCATTTTAGAATTAGTGCGCCGGGGATTTGGCAAGCAGATACTCATAAGCGGTGACTTTGCCAGGAAGAGCTATCTAGCCCACTACAACTATGGGCCAGGATATCAATACATCATCAAAACCTGGATACCCCGCTTTCGGGAAGAGGCAGGGGAGATGGGCTTTGATCCAGACGAACTCGTACGAGACTTTTTCGTGGAAAACCCAAAACGCTGCTTCAGTTTCAAGCGATAACGCACCGTCTATGGAGATGAAGATGGAAGAGGAGCCGTTGAGACGATTTGTTCTCGAGGGCTTCTTTTTTTGTAGTTACTGTACAAAAAAGGGCAATACATAAGAGAATAATTCGACAATAATTGACTTTATTTACAATATTCAGTAAAATACTTGTATCATCTATCAATTGATTCACCATGGTATTACATAAGAAATAATTAAAATAATAGCATCTACCTAAAATAGCTTTCCAAAGGGATAGAAGGCCCATTCGTTTTACAATAGATGGGCTGCTATATTGGAACATAATGAGAGGAAACCCTAGCATGGAATGGGAAAAGTCCAGAAGGCTAAAAAACAGCGAGGTCAAGGTAGATACAAGAGAGAGGGTTTGCGCTATGAAACGGATTATTTGGGGATTGTTAGTTGTCTTGATCGCTCTTACGGTCATGCCAGCGGGGGTATTTGCTTTGTCGGGGCAGCCTTATGAAATAGAAGAGCTTGATATGAAGCTGGAAATTCCCGATGAGTATGTGGTATTTACACGGGATACGGATGCAAACGACCCCAAGTTTAGCCAGATTAACATGACAAAAGAGGATCTCACGTCTTGGATGGAAGGCGCAAACGCCTATCTGGTAGCTTTTGATGAGTTTATGGATTTTGAGATAAACATTATGGTGGAAGATAGTACCTTAGAAAGTTTTGCAACGATCAGTGATTCTTATCTTTCTGCTATGGGTGAGTCAATAAGAGAAGAGTATGAAAGTGCAGGTCAGACAGTGACACTGACTAGACTCTATCAGCAGGATCAGACTAAATTCATTCAAATATTTTTAGATTCTGCAGATAGTATGGGGCAAGCGAATTGCATCCAGAGCTATACTGTTTATAACGGAAAAGCAATTAATATCCTGTTTTACTGTTATGATGGAAGAATAGAGGCTTCCGAAGAGGCTAGGTTGCTGGATATACTAGATAGCATTACATTTGGAGATCCCCCTCGTACTTCTACGATACCTGAGACAGAGGCATTTGAATATCGGGAATCCCAGTCGGGGGTAACGTTTACTGTGCCAGCAAATTGGTCGGAAACACCACTGGAAAACACAAGGCAGATACTAAAAGCAAAGTTTACTTCTAACGTGGAAGGGGATACCATAATGTATGGATTTATGGATCTCTGGAACAGTGGCTGGTCAGCAGAGGATAAACAAGGACATGAGCGATCAGAAATAGATAATTCCTTTTTGTCAGATGTAGAAATTGCGGTGTATTTGGGTGTGGACCCCAAAGATGTGAGTAAAGTTACTTATGGAGGTTATGATTACTTTAAAATAAATACAGACACGAGTGAACTGTTTTATGAGGGTTCCGGTGTCACGATGGATATGACACAGCTTATGCGAATAGAAAACGGCTATATGTACTGCTTTTATTTTAGTGGCAACTCTTGGAACAATAGCAACTATGCTGACTTTGAGGCATTGTTGGAAACGGTAGAGTATCCTGAGAATCATCTGGGGAGCAGTGTGAGCCAGAGCTCTGAGCCCGCTGGGATGCCAGAGCCCACTGGCACGATAGCATCGGAGCAAAATAGGATAGATGACAATAGACAGCCAACAGTATCGCGTCAAGAGCGAGAGGAGGATTATATGGATCGATTTCGTCCGGAACGGATCTTGGTCGATCTGCTGATCACCATCGCCATATACTCCCTGCCCGTTTTTATCTATCGGTATGCCATCCGGCAACGGCCGGTGAAGCGAAAAACGGCGAAAATTATCACGATTGTATATGGAGTAGTGGCCTTTTTGATCATGTCGATTATCGTATTTTCTATCAGTAGAAGCGCGATATCTGGCAGCGCCGTCGTCATTTGGAGCTTTGTCAACTATAAAATGCTCATCAGCGGAGCCCAAGAAGAAACAGAAGAGCCGCCCAAAAATCTGCCAAGGGGCGACGGGCCAGAGGGCTACCCAGGAGGAGCTGAATATTCGGGAGAAGAAAAACAGGCTAGCGATTCAAGGGAAAATACGCAGCCTGAAGCTGATCGTTCGGGCACAAAGGCTGAGGGCCAGGAGGAAAAGACGCAGGAGGGATATCCCCCCAGGGAAAGCACACAGCCTATGGAAAATCAATACAATATAGGGGAGTATGAGAAGCCGGCTACCCAAGACGAGCCTGCAGTTGGCCAAAATACACAGCCCCATCATAAGAATTGGGATCTCCAGGATATGCAGGACGAGTACGAACGAATGGTAAAGGATTGTGAGAACACAGAATCAGACAAATAGAATACCGGTTAAAGAAGAAAAAAGATGCGACTGACGGGAAAAACCAGAGGAAGCGCCTGGAAAAAATGAACGTGCAAGCGCGAAAGACAGCACTTGCCCAACGCGAGAGAAAGCCAAACAGAAATAGGAAAGTCTGTTTGGCTTTTGTTTAAGCCTGGGAATCAAACGCTATTTTTCTTGATAGTTGGATGTGGCATACTCTATGAGTACTTTTTTACAGTTTTTGCAGAGATACGCTGGCAGGGTGAGAAGGTTCATATCAAATCCCAACAGGACTTCGCCTTCTTTGGGGATCAGAAACACCTCATGTGGGGATTTTACCCAACAAAGCCTGGAGCTACACTGTAAATAGCCTTGTTCCATTTCGTTTCTACAAACAGGACACTTCATAGAGACATACCTCCTTACAACTCATGCTTTTCTGGCGTCTATTTGAAAAGCATCTCAAATATCCGTAAGCAAAATCCGATGTTATTATACATCAATAAGCCTAATAATGAAGATACAGAGTGAAAAAAATCTCACCGAATGGCGACTTTTATGACCCCGTCCTTTCGGTTTTCAAACACGTCATAAGCGGCCTCAATTTCTTGGAGTGGAAACG
>CAJJPW010000025.1 GCA_905193725.1 uncultured Eubacteriales bacterium | reverse complement strand
CGTGTCCATAGCATTGTAGTACTCGTCCGCCGTTTTTCCCCCTAAAAACTGGTGGGGCATATCCAGCCACTTTAAGTAAAGCTCCCCGGTAACTTGCGCAATTTTCTTCTCATCATGGGCAATCTCCGGGTGAGCGTCTAAGAATTTCTCGTAATACTGTTTGAATTTTTCCTCAAAATCAATTAACTCCATGAAAATAACTGCTCCTTTTTCGTATCCAGCCCACGTAATAGGTAAAGGCCTTCGGTTTTACGTTAAACGTGGCGATTACTTTTTGACGGTCTATAGGCTCATTTAATTTCGCCGCACAGAGGTAACAAAGGGCTGCCGCAAAGCCGTGGGGATTAGACACTTTTGTCTCTGGATTTTCCATGATAAAGTTATCCAAAATCTCCAGGCACAGCTCTTTGATGGCGTCCGAAGAGAGCATCTTAATGAGCTCTCGAATCTGAGCATAGTCGCTCTTATCCATAGCCACAGTAATCTCCACCAATTTTTGGTCCACATAGGCGATGTACGGCTGTCTTAGCTGGTAACGGTACATAAAAATGGCGATATCGTTTTTTGTCTGTGGGGGGATATCCGAGCGCATGAGGGCGTACCGCAACCACTGGTCTGCCTCCCAGCTGGGGATGCGGCAAAAAATGCTAGCTGCCAGCACTTTTAAATCCCCCTTGCCCATGATCAGCGCCCACGCCAGCACAGTGCGCATCTGCTCATCCGCTGCAAACTGCTCTGCTAACCTTGTGTCATTCATTTTATCATAGCCATCTATTTTCTTTAAGTACCCCTTGTACTCCTCTGGGGAGATCTTATAAAAATAGTCGTACTTTTTGCTGCCGCCCTCTTTTTTTACCAAATTCAAGAAGCTGTGGGCAATGAGATTGTACGGCTCTAATTTGATGATTTTCATCAAATACTCC
Organism: uncultured Eubacteriales bacterium; assembly: GCA_905193725.1. GTDB lineage: Bacteria > Bacillota > Clostridia > Christensenellales > Christensenellaceae > CAJJPW01. The sequence continues at coordinate 14,892 of CAJJPW010000025.1, read as the reverse complement.
TGTGCCTGCTCCATCTGGCCTAGGTTGGCCTGCGCCACTGCACAGATAAACAAGAACTTGATGTCGTAAGGCCGATATTCCAGCACCTGAGACATCATATCAAAAGCAGCCTGATGGTTTTTGATCTCCACCATGAGCATCGTCAATTTGATCTTTTCCTCTACATCTAGGTTGTTTCTGTTCAAAAGCTCTTGGGCAATTTCTCGGCTTTCCTGCTCTCTTCCCATATGGTAATATAAAATCGCCAGATTGCAGTTGGCTTCTACGTCCTTGGGGCGAATCTTCAGCGCCTCTTGGGTGAGCTCCAAGGCCCGCTCTATCTCTCCTCCCAAAAAATAGAGGATCACCAGCTTGTTTTTTAAGTTTACATCAAAGGGATTGAGTTGCATCTGCTGGGTGAGTTTGGAGACATCAATTCGATACCCATATTCGTCTTCATCTACAATGGGATCCTCCTCCACTCCATTCAAAAGTTCTTCTTCTGGCTCCAGGGCTTTTAAAAACTCGTATACATCCTGGCTAAACTCCCCCTGAGGGCTGATTTCCATACAGCGCAAAAAGAACGCCCGGGCATTTTCCACATCGTTTAAGGCCATGAAGTTGATCCCCATACCAAAAAAGCACTCTTCCAACACTTCGGGCTGCTGGGATTTACACAGGCCCATCAAAATATAGTTGGAGTCGTCGTAAAGCCCTACCTCTGTGAGAATATCCGAAATCAAAAGCAAATACTCCGCATTCTCCGGATCCCTCTTTACCGCCTTTCTGAGAAATACCAGTGCGTCAATATAGTTTTCCTCGTCTAAATACTTTTCCGCCTTTTTCGCATAAAAATCGGCGCTTTGGTCAAATGCCAATACCTTTTTTATCATTTTCACCTTATCTTAACGATTTCTTTTTTAACCCTTGGGCCCATCTTCTCTAGTATAGCATATCTCCTATAGGGTATCCACATTCTGCCAGATTTATTTTTTCCCTCCTGTTGCCTGCTGCAAGATATCTCGCAGATCCTGTGCGGAAAATTGGTATTTTTTATCGCAAAAGCGGCAGACGATCTCCGCGCCCCCGTCTTTTTCAATCATATCCTCGATTTCATCCTTTCCCAGGCAAGCCAGCGCTTGGGCCATTCTGTCCTTGGAGCATTCGCAGTAATATTTGGGCACTGCCTCCTCTAAAATCTGCACCTCTTGCCCCTCAAAGGTCTCGCGGATGATCTGCACCGGCGTTTTGGAGAGGAGCATAATGCCATAGTTGTGTAGGGCTAGGCTCTTTTGCTCGATAGCGCTGAGTGTCTCCTCGCTTGCCCCTGGCAAGGGCAGGATCAAGTATCCCCCTGCTGTGAGGATTTCCAGTTCCCCGTTGATCCACACGTTTAAGTACACGATGGAGGGCTGCTGCTCGCTTTGCAGCATGTAATACGCCAAATCCTCTGCGATCTGTCCACTGACAATTTTCGTCTTGCCCACGTACGGCTCTTTGAGGCCGATGTCTTTGACCACCGTCACAAAACCATCCGTGCCCACCGCCTTATCTACGGATAACACCCCATTTTCCCCCGGCGGGATGTTCACATTGCGGTTGGCCACGTAGCCCTTTACCCGAGCCTGCTCATCCGCGGTCACCATCACCGTCCCCGCTGGGCCACCTCCGTTGAGGGAAATGGTTACTTTTTGGTCCTTTTCCTTGAGGGTTTTCCCAAACAGCGCGCCAGCTGTCAAAATTCTCCCCAGCACTGCCGTGCCAATGGGAAACAGCTGATGCAGCTCATTGCCCTCTATCACCAATTCCTTAGTGCTGCACGCGATCATCAGCACCTCTTTATTGATCAGCGCTTTTACAATACTATCTGCCATTCTCAAAATCCTTCTCTCTTCGTTTTTTATATCTACTTTACCCCGATAAATACAATCCTCTGCTCCTCAGGCTTCGGCCTCATTTGACTCAAAAAGCCATATGCTTTGCAGCTGGAAAAACCCGCCTCTTGCATCATTTGTATGATTTCTTGCGTCTGATATGCCCGCTGAATATGCTCCTCATCTCGTCGCACATATCTTCCATCCCTTTGGCGCACGAATAGGGTGATCTCCATCTTCACCTGCTGCTCCTGCTCATCCAGAGAGTTTTTCCAAAAGTAAGTGGTTTCCTCTTCATCGTCATAGTAAAACTGATCCGCCAAAATCTCGGTCAATTTATAGTGGGAGCTGATATCAAAGAGCAGCATTCCTCCCGGCTTTAAAATACGGTATGCCCCCTCTAAAAATCGTCTTACCTGCTGGGGCTGAAGCAAGTAGTTCACTCCGTCAATCCCGCAGATCACACCATCCGCCTTTTTGGCAAATTCTATTTTCGTCATGTCCTGTTGGCCAAATAGAATCTTTTGGCCGTTATCTCTCGCCTTTTGCTGGGCAATCTCCAGCATGTGAGGGCTTTTATCGAAGGCATACACCTGGTACCCTCCTTTGCTGAGGCGAAAGGAGAGATTCCCTGTGCCACAGGCCGCCTCATATATCACGCCCTGGGAAATTCCCCCTTGTTCCAGCAGCTTTATGAGATAAGCGCTGTAGGCGTCGTAATCCACGTCGTACATCAGCTGGTCGTACACTTGGGCGAGAAACTGGTAGCTATTTTCCAATTTCCCCACCTCCCCACTGCTGGCAGTACTGCTCTATGATCCGCAGGTAGTAGGAAAGCCCTTGCTGTAAGATCGCCTCGTCAAAGTCAAATGTCCCACTGTGAAGCGGTCCGAACCTCTGCTTTTCTCCACAGCCCAAAAAGGCGTACACCCCTGGCACCTGCCGCTGGTAGTTGGAAAAATCCTCGCTCATCATCTGAGGCGAAAATTCACACCGCTCTTCCGCCGTCAAAATTCCTCTCGCCAGCTCAGCCAGCTTTGCGTCATTCACCACCGGCGGGTAGGACATCACCTGCTCCACTTTGCACTCCACCCCAAGAGACTCTTTGAGCCCAGCTGCTAGCTGCTTCATCGTTTCCATCACCTTCTCATAAACGGCGTCGTCAAAATACCGGAGAGTCCCTTCCAGTTTCATATGGCCACACACCACGTTGCGAGCGCTGCCTCCTTGGAGGGTACCGATGTTCAATGCCAACACCTTTCCCTGGGCTTCCAGTTCCTGGGCCAGAGTATTTAATTGCGCCACAAACTGACACGCCGCCAACAGGGCATCCGCTCCATCCTTTCTACTAGCTCCATGGGCAGACTTCCCCTGGAATGCCACGTCAAAGTCCGCCATGCCCGCCATGACCGGCCCAGCGGAAGCGCTGATTTTCCCCTTCTCCAGATACGGCCAAATGTGCAGCCCAAATATGGCATCCACCTGGGGGTTTTCCAGCACCCCCTGATGAATCATAGGGAGTGCTCCTCCGGTGGTCTCCTCTCCCGGCTGAAAAATCGCCACTAGATGAAAAGGCAGTGGAGTTTTCGCTGTCCACTGACACAGGCCCAACAAAATGGCCATGTGTCCATCATGACCACAGGCGTGCATCCAGCCCGGGTTTCGCGAGGCATAGGGCTTTTGTGTCTTTTCCGTTACCGGCAATGCATCCATATCCGCGCGAAAGGCCAGCGTTCCCTTGGCCTCTCCCGCCGCGGGGAATACCGCCTTGACTCCTGTTCCCGCCAAACGGGTGATATGGACGTCTGGCAGGCTCATAAGCTCGTCCAAAACAATCCCCTGGGTTCTCTTTTCCCCAAAGGACTCCTCTGGCATCTGATGCAACCGCCTTCTCATTACCACCATATATTCCTTTAAACTGCTAGATACTTTATCCCTCACTGACGTATACCTCGGCATTTTCCCTTTCTTACTAATATATTATATATCCACTGTTTCTCAGCCCTTTAATCTATATCTTTTTTGAATTTCATGGGGCAAAAAATTTTTCACATCCCGATATCAATATCCTGTAAAGAGGTTTATGGTAATCTATATTATAGTAAAAAACCTTAGGGAAGTAAACCTCCTGATCATCCGTCCATGTTAACAAAAAAAGAACATTTTGCCCGAATATTTCATATAATATGAATGCCCAATGGTTTGACATAGCGCTTTTTTTCAGATATAATTGAGGAAAATAAAGAGTATACAGTAAGAGGTGCGTTTTTCATCAGTAAACTGGGTCTTGATACCGGAGTCTTATATACCTGGAAGAAAGGGGAAATCGCCGAAGGAAAAATGGGGTCCGCGCCATGGTTCCTGGGGTTTCAGTGAATAACTGAAGCACTGTCACTTGCTAAAGCTTGTGGAGAGCTGCTGTTACATATAACATATCAAATGGGCACGGTATTTAGGATAGGTGTTTATTTGGTAGAGAAAGGTACAGCGGTCAAAAAAAGCCGCTGTTTTTTATTGAACGGCTAGTGCACAAAAGTGATTGTAAGGAGGGTCCTCACAAGTAGTGAGGTCTTCCACAATATATGAAAAACAAAAATTTATTATATATTTTAGGAGGCTACCTATGAAAAAGTACAATGTTGCCGTTGTTGGGGCAACGGGTATGGTAGGAAGAAAATTTCTACAAGTATTAGAGGAGAGAAAGCTGCCAGTAGAAAATTACTACTTATTCGCATCCAAACGCAGCGCGGGCAAAACACTTCCCTTTATGGGCAAGGACTACACCGTTCTGGAACTGACCGAAGATTGTTTCAAGGGCAAAAACATCGATATCGCCCTATTTAGCGCTGGTGGTTCTACTTCGGAAAAATTTGCTCCCATCGCTGCTAAAGAGGGCATTTTGGTGATAGACAATTCCAGTGCATGGAGAATGGATCCAGAAGTTCCACTGGTAGTCCCTGAGGTCAACCCAGAGGAGATCATGCACGCCCAAAAAGGCATCATCGCCAACCCCAATTGTTCCACCATTCAGGCTATGGTAGCGCTCAAGCCTCTGCACGACCACTATCACATCACTAGAGTGGTGTATTCCACCTATCAAGCAGTGTCTGGTGCAGGCATGGGTGGTTATTCGGATTTGGAAAATGGCATCAATGGAGATGCTCCTAAAAAATTCCCCTACCCCATTTTTGGCAACTGTCTGCCTCAAATCGACGTATTTGAAGAAAATGGGTACACCAAAGAGGAGATGAAGATGGTCAACGAGACCAAGAAAATTTTAGGAGACGATTCCATTCGGGTAACGGCCACCACCGTTCGCGTTCCCGTATTCCACGGCCACAGCGAATCCATCAATCTGGAGTTTGACAAGGATTTTGACTTAGCAGAGCTGAAAGACGTGCTGAAAAATGCTCCTGGCATCATCGTGCAGGACGATCCCCAACAGGGCGTTTATCCTATGGCGATCTACGCTGAGGATAAAGATGAAGTATTTGTGGGCAGAATTCGCCGGGATGATACGGTAAAAAGCGGTGTCAATTTGTGGGTAGTTGCAGACAACATCCGCAAAGGCGCTGCCACCAATGCAGTGCAAATCGCCCAGGAGTACATCAAAAGGTCTGCTCAATAAAAAGTCCTTTTAAAAAGCTATGAACTTGTTTTAAATAAGACGAGGAGGCATTTATATTTATGAGTTTATTTACGGGTTCTTGTGTTGCATTGGTAACGCCTTTTCACGGCGATAGCGTTGACTTTGCCGCACTTGAAAAATTACTGAACTTCCATCTGAATCATGGAACGGACGCCATTTTGGTACTCGGCACCACAGGCGAATCCTCCACAATGACCAGCAAGGAAAAAGAATCTGTCATCCGCTTTTCTGTGGAAAAGGTAGATGGCAAGGTTCCACTGTTCGCAGGAACGGGAACTAACTGTACCCATACCTCCATTGAAAATTCGCTGTTAGCGCAAGAACTGGGGGTGGATGGAGTGCTGCTGGTTACACCTTACTACAACAAATGTTCCCAGGCAGGACTGGAAGCTCACTATCGCATGATTGCCGACAATATCGATATTCCTGCCATTCTCTATAACGTGCCTTCTCGCACAGGTGTAAACATCACCCCTTCCACTTTGGAAAAGCTGGCAGATCACCCCAATATCGCAGCCATCAAAGAAGCTAGCGGCAATATTGCTCAGGTGCTGGATATGGCACGCCGGGTAGAGGGTAAGATGGACATCTATTCGGGAAATGACGATCAGATCGTCCCCATCCTTTCGGCCGGAGGCAAGGGTGTGATCTCTGTGCTAGCCAATATCATGCCTCAACAGACTAGTGATATGGTACACAAGTACTTGAATGGAGACGTGGATATAGCCACAAAAATGCAGCTGGATTTCATGCCTCTCGTGCACAGTTTGTTTATGGACGTGAATCCCATCCCTGTCAAGGAGGCAATGGAGCTGATGGGCATGTGCTCTCATGACATGCGATTGCCCCTTTGCCCCATGCAGTCAGAGCAGCTGGAAGCTCTGAAAACGACGCTTAAGGCGTATCAACTTATCAAATAAAGGAGAACCTCATTTCATGAGCAATCAAACATCAGCGAGTAGCGGCCCTCTGCCAGGTACCCCTGGCGGACGGCCGATCCGCATTTTAATTTGCGGTGCCAATGGAAAAATGGGACAGACCGTGAAAAATACCGCTGCCTCCCATAGCCACCTGGAAGTAGTCGCCGGAGTGGACAAGTATAAGGATATTTTGCCCAATCCCTTTCCCGTATTTGAACACATCGAAGACTGCGATGTGGACGTGGATGTGATCATCGACTTTTCTCGTCCCGATGCATTGGAAGCTAATTTAGCCTATGCCACGAAGCATAACACCCCTATGGTCATTGCCACTACAGGATTTTCTGACAGTCAAAAGAGTGAAATCATGCACGCCTCTCAAAAAGCGCCGCTGTTCTTTTCTGCCAACATGTCCTTGGGCGTCAACCTGCAGATGGACTTAGCCAAGCGGGCTGCCAGCTTTTTAAACAACTCCTTTGACGTGGAAATTATAGAAAAACACCACAATCAGAAGGTAGATGCTCCTAGCGGCACCGCCCTAGCCTTAGCCGATCGAATCAACGAGGCGTTTTTAGGCGCCAAAAAGTACGTATGTGGCAGAGAATCCAAAAATCAAAAGCGCACTCCTGGAGAAATTGGCATCCACGCCATTCGAGGTGGCACCGTAGTGGGAGAACACCAAGTGCTCTTCTTGGGAAATGACGAGGTATTTGAGATCACCCACATTGCCCAGAGCAAACAGATCTTTGCCGTAGGTGCCATCAAAGCGGCGGAATTTTTAATAGGCAAAGGGCCTGGGCTGTATTCCATGAAGGATATTGTAGGTGAGCACAGTGCCGTGACCTCGGTCCACACAGACGGCGGCCAAGCAGTTATCGCCATACGAGATCTGCCCAACACAGTACAGAATTTGGCAAAAGTATTTGGAGCCTGTGAGGATATCAACCTAGACATGATCTGCCAGGTAGCTAAGCCAGACCGGTTAGTGGACATCTCTTTTTCTCTGCCCGCAGAGGATTTAGAGACAGGCTATCAGCGTCTCAAACAGTTCTTTCCACAGGTGGACATTTACACCACCAATGCTGTTACCAAGATCATGATTGAAGGCATGGGCATGGAATTCAAACCTGGAGTGGCCTCTCAGCTGTTTACCGCCTTAGCAGCAGCTAACATCAGCGTCAAGCTGATCACTACTTCTGAAACAAAAATCGCTCTGTGTGTCAACACACAAGAGGCGCAAAAGGCCTTAATGGCCATTTCCAGCGCTTTCCCTCTCAGTTAACATAAAAAAGGCAACCCTCTGTTTGGGAGTGATAGTACCCAAACTGCTGGGTACATAAATTTATGAACTTAGTGCAACATATGGATGCTTTCCTGTATTTCGCAGGAGGCATCCATTTTGTCTTTGCCCACATGTTTTCGTTGTTATAATATTCAATTTTTTCCGCTAAATCTTGATTTCTTAACTCTACCACATCGCATTTACCTGGTTCAAAATAATATGTTGATTTTGTCATCCCCATAGCTTTTAAAATGAGTCAAAAGCGTCGCTTGTATTGACGTCCCTATGCAACGTATGATATAGTGATTTTACATACCAGACAAAATAATCTCAGGCAAAACAACTCAATATCAGTACGCGTTTCATTGACGGAGGTATTTTTATGAAAAAGATCTTAGTAGTCAACATCCCTTCTGGGGAGGAAAACAGTCCCTTTGGCGAATGGGCAAAAAACGTCTACATGCCTATGACCAAACGCAATCTGGATCTAGTGAAGGGGCCGGACACAGAGTTTACTTATCGCTTTTCCACTTGGGGCATGGGCCCAGAGCGCACTGCGTTTTACCGCTATCTGGATCATTTGGCGTCTAGAAAAGTGTTCTATTTGGCTCAGCACGCAGAAGAGGAGGGATTTGACGGTGTGATTGTCAATTGCTGTGGTGATCCCATGGTATGGGAGTTGCGCCAAGCGCTAAATATCCCCGTAGTGGGCATTTTAGAGGCCGCTCTGCTGCAATCCAATCTCATCGCTCCCAAAATTGGGATCGTTCACATCTCTCCATACAATATTCCAGAAACCATGGAAAAGGTGGTCAGCTATCACCAGGGCGAACATGTAGTGGCCTGTAAACCAATTCACGGCTGGGAAAATGCCGATCTGGAAGAGGCCATGGTGGACAGCACAAAGCGGGTTACTGCCTTTATTGAGACAGCACGGGAACTCATTGATATGGGTGCTGAGGCAATTTTACCAGCATGTTCCCTGCTTTCCCCCACCGTTCGTTTCACGCCCGGCATGGAAGGCATTTATCCTGATGGTTTGACGTCTGTTGATGGCGCGGCGATTATCGATGTGGAATCCGCAGCTGTCAAGATGTTGGAGAACTTGATCGACCTCAGGCGGGGAGGTTCCTCGTGGATTTCTCGCAAATTCACCTATGCCCAACCTGATGCAGAACTACTTGCCCAATCCTCCGGTTTATTGGATGCTGGCTCTATCCACTATTGGGATATCGTCTTTTAACTGATGACAATTCCATGGAAAATTATCTTCAACAGGTAGCTTTCCATATAAATTTTGTGATCTCTAAAAAAGCTTCTCGGCTATTGATAGAGTGAGAAGCTTTTTTTGTATTTTATTCAGGCAATTGAGGTCGTGCTATTTCAGCCATACTGTGTAGTAGTAGCCAGTTGGGCCTAAAATAACGCATGAGGTTCCAATATGTAGCTCCTAACAGCTGATTTTCTATCACCAGCTGCAACTTTTTCTGTATGCTGCGCACATCCTCAAACCAGACCACCTGCTCTATCCCATCCTTCCAGTAGCCAAAGTAGGGAGACTGTGCCGTATCGTCATATAAAATCTCCCCGTTATTTCTCGCTGCTATATCTATCGCCTGTATGTTTCCAATCGTAGTTGCCCGAGTGTTTCCCCTCTCATAGGGCAAGGGCCAATCATAGCCATAGTTGGGAATTCCCAAACATAGTTTGCTTGCTGGGATCTCCGAAAGGCCGTATTGCAGAGTTTGGTCCACCTTATCCAGCGGTGCCACAGCCATAGGCGGTCCATAGGCATAGCCCCACTCGTAGGTCATGAGAAGTACGCTATTGGCGATTTCTCCTAAACGCCGGTAATCCACCCCTTCATACAAAATTCCTCTTTGGGTGGCAGAAGTTTTAGTGGCAGCCGCTGCTGAGACGCTTTTCCCTATCTCATTCATAGCGGTAGTGAGCTCCTCTAAAAATTCCAACACCCCCTCCTTATCCTCCACAGAAATATACTCAAAATCCACATCCACGCCGGCATATCCCTTTTGCAGCGTAATGTCTACCAGATCGTCTATCAGCTGTTTCCTCGCCTCTTGATCAGACGCCACTAGATGGATTCTTCTGGTATCGAACTCTTCATTTTCGTTGAGAGATGTGAGAGCCAAAATGGGGCTGACCCCATAGGCCTTTGCCTGTCTAATGAGATACTCGTCATTGATGGGGTTAAGACTCCCCTGCCCATCAAACCCGTAGGAAAACACAATAAGCCTGCTCAGATAGGGCAGTGTTTCCCGAAGCAGATAACTATTTATGAATGGATAAGCATAACCGCCAATCTGTATTGTCGGGCGATTCTCCATGCCTTTATAGGAGATTACAATGGCTTCACCTGGAGGTGGCGATTGATAGTTCAATAAAAAGGGATTATTGCGAATGATATCGATCACTCGTACTCCGTACTGCCCGGCGATATTTTGCACTGTCTCACCTTGCCTCACCACATGTACCTGTTTTGGAATTAATATGAGCAGCGCTTGACCTACCACCAAATGATTGGGGTTTTCAATTTGATTGTCGTAGATCAGACGCTGTACAGATATCCCATACTGTTTGGCAATGCTATAGGGGGTCTCTCCCTTTTTTACAACATGTATTTCCATTTCCGCCTCCTGAGAGCCTTTTTTCTATATATCTATGCACCCCAAAAAATCCCTATGCGCAATTTCCCTCCTCTCTTTTCTCAATGTCCCTTCAAAAACGCTCTTCTCTGGCTGCTGCCTCTCAGAATAGAGGCAAAAAAACAAGCGCCTATCAGCGCTCATTTTTATCTAGATTAGCTTGTCATTTCCTTAAAAATTATATCGATATGTCCGGTAGGTGCGGTAGTGTTTTCCTCCCACACCCTCTATGCAGCTTCTAGCTGGAATATTAGTCTCATCGATACATGAACACTCGATAAACTCCATGCCCTGCTCGATACAATCTTGAAAGATGCGAAAGTACATGGCATGTGCCACGCCTTTGTTGTGATACTCTGGCACCACATTTTGGGTGATACCCCGTACTCCTGTAATTTTATTTCTGTAATACAGGAATTTTGCCCAGCCAAAGGGGAACAATTTTCCCCCCATTTTCTTGAGCACTTGGTTGTAATCCGGCAGTGTCACCACCAGGCCCACTGGGCCATCTTTCTCGCTGCGGGCGATAAAGCAATACCTGTTGTTGTAAAAGAGCTTTAACGAGTTGAACTCGTCGATAATCCCCTGCAAGGAAGGCGCAGTGAGATAATCCCATTCCTCCAAGACTGAGGTATCCAGCACTTTTTTAATATCCACTGCCTCGTTAGCCAGGTCGTTTTTGTTAATCCGATCTACGTGAAAACCGTATCTCTTTTTTGCAATATTTACCAGCCGCTCTACTCTAGAGGCATCTAATTCGCTCACTTTTAGCAGATAGGCAAAGTGGTCGTCATTTTTCTGAAAGCCATATCTATCTGCAAATTCAGGATAGTATGGTTTTGTATAGGCATTGAGTAGCACAGGAGAACCCTCCCCCATCACCACAAAGCCCTTTCTGTCATCCGAGTTACTGGGCGATAGCGGGCCAATCACAGAGCTAACCCCTTGCTCTTTAAGCCATGCGACGCCAGCATCAAACAGTTCCTTGGCCACTTGGTAGTTCTCTATGCACTCAAACATAGAAAAATACCCCTGGTTCAACCCTTTTTCCTGATTGAGCACTTCATCGATTCCCACCAGTATTCTGCCAGCGGTTTTTTGCCCATCGTATGCCATAAACATGGCGTGAGGGCCGTTGTCAAACAACGGGTTGTTTTTGCCCATCAGGGTATTGCGTGTATCCGAGATCAACATAGGCACCCAATCTGGGTCATCCTTATAATGGTCAAACTCAAACTGAATAAATTGACGAATGCTCTTTTTGTCTTCGGATATTTTTTTTATGTGAATCGTATTCAACGCCTCTTCCTCTTCTTTCATCTTATCTTAATGTTCTTATTATACACAAAGATATTGCAAAATGGAACCGTACATTCGGTAAAATCACAAATTTTGTGTAATCGTCCTAGCAAATGAATCGTGATTATCGTATTATAGACTTCACATCATGACCATTAAAATTGATCCACATGATTTATATTTCTAACCACTATAGCACATACTCATAAACTTATCGCGAAAGACTTAGCCTTTGCTATGGGAACCAATTTTTCCCTTTGCTTGCCATCTCATCTGCGCATAGGTTCACCAGATAGTGCTACTACTGATCTGCAAATTTTTTATTATAACTCTCAATACAGCTCTCGATGATCTTCTTGGCCTCGTCTGCCCCTTTGTAATCCTGGGTGCTGGTGTGTTTGTTTTCTAAGTCCTTATACACTTGATAAAAGTGCCGTATTTCATCAAAAATATGACTTGGCAATTCGAAAATATCTTGGTAACTGTTGTAATGAGGATCGTTGCTGCACACCGCAATGATCTTCACGTCCTCTTTTCCCTCATCCAACATCTCTAGTACACCTATAGGATAGCACTCTACTAGGGAATAGGGCAAAATCTCTGATTGACACAGCACCAATACATCCAGTGGATCCCCATCTCCCGCATATGTTCTCGGGATAAATCCATAGTTTGCCGGATAATGGGTGGAAGTGGAGAGCACTCTATCTAGCACCAGCATGCCTGTCTCTTTATCCAGCTCATATTTATTTTTGCTTCCACGGCTTATTTCAATCATCGCCATAAATTTCTCACAAGTAATGCGTTTTGCATCCATATCGTGCCATACGTGAAACATTTCATATTCCTCCTTGCTTTCTTTAATGCCTATATTATAATATACTTTTTCCCAGATACCAATCCTTCAACAATTTATAAAAAAGGCAGAAATTTTTCCTTTCCCCATAAAATATAGTTCCCTATTTCCCTGAAAAGTGTTAAAATATAATAGTAAACAAAATAAAACGAAAGCAATTTTTTACTGTTTATAATCGCTGTATTATTGTGGCAAGCAGCGATCAATATAATATAATGAAAGATGACAGGAGGAATCATGATTATGGCGGCAGCAAAAATTTGTGGGTTAGCTCACATTGGTCTTTTCATCACAGATATCGAAAGAACCAAGGCTTTTTACAAGGACATATTGGAATTTGACAATATCTATGAGTGTCAAACCAAAGAGGCAGATGGCAGCATCACCAAAATCTGCTTTATGAGAAATGGTGATCTTACTCTGGAGCTAGTGCAATTTGAAAAGCCCACACAAAAGGTGGATGGCTGGGTGGACCATATCGCCCTCAAGGTGCAGAATATCGAGGCCACCAAAGAGCTACTTGAATCCAGAGGAATTGAGTTTGAGGAAAAGGAAATCACCTATGCTCCTCATGTGTTCCCCAATGGGGATAAGTGGATTTTGTTCCGTGGACCAGATGGAGAGCATTTAGAGATCAACGAGATTCAATAGTAACGAGTGAAAGGATACTCCCAGTGAATCGCTGGGAGTATTTTTCGTATTTCTTTCTCATTATATTATTTTCAATTCACTCTTTTAACAGAAAACGCCGGAGTAATATATACCCCGGCATTTCCTATCCTCCTATATCCCATTAGGAATCTGTATTCGTCATTCCTAAAAGTCATATGCGGTTTAGAAATCGATGTCTTTTCCTTCGTATACGTATTCGAAGATTTTTTGCATTTCAGCGGCGTCTACAGGTCTTGGGTTTGCGCCTGTGCAAGCGTCTGCAACTGCTCTTTCCGCGATCATAGCAACTTTTGTCTCAAATTCCTTTTGATCTACACCGAACTCTCTCAGAGTAGAAGGAATGCTCAGCTGCTTATTTAAGCCTCTTACAAACTCTACCAAGGAAGCGGTGAGCTCTTCATCTGTGTTTCCAGCCAGATTGAGGCGTTTTGCGATCTTAGCGTATTTTGCTGCGCAAGCCTTCTGGTTGAATTGGATCACATAAGGCAGATAAATTGCATTTGCAAGGCCGTGATCGATGCCAAATACAGCGCCTGTCTTATGAGCCATGCTGTGGGTGATACCCAAAAGCGCATTGGAGAATGCCATACCAGCCAGGCATTGTGCATAGTGCATCTTGGTTCTCGCCTCTTCATCTCCCTCATAGGATTTAATGAGGTAGTCTTTGATCATCTCAATTGCTTCGAGAGCGAGCGGGTCGGAAAATTCGCTGGCAAGACCTGCTACATATGCTTCAATTGCGTGGGTCAGAGCATCCATACCAGTGTTCGCTGTGAGTTTCTTAGGCATGGTCATCGCCAATTCTGGATCTACGATAGCGATATCCGGTGTGATGTTATAGTCTGCCAGAGGATATTTGATCTCTGTTTTGTAGTCGGTAATTACGCTAAATGCGGTAACTTCTGTAGCAGTACCACTGGTGGAGGGGATTGCCACAAAGATTGCCTTGTTTCTAAGCTCTGGAATGGTGAAGGGGTCTTTAATATCATCGAAGCTGATTTCAGGATGCTCATAGAATACCCACATTGCCTTTGCAGCGTCGATTGGGGATCCACCACCCATGGAGATGATAATGTCAGGTTCAAATTCACGCATTGCCTGAGCGCCCTTCATGACAGTTTCTACAGAAGGATCTGGCTCAACATTTTCAAATAGCTGTACTTCAATCCCAGCTTCATTTAAGTAACCTAAGGCTTTATCTAAGAAGCCAAATTTTCTCATGGAGCCGCCGCCCAATACCATGATTGCTTTCTTTCCCTTTAAGTTCTTTAGTTCCTCTAAGCTGCCCTTTCCAAAGTAGATGTCTCTTGGCAATGTAAATCTGCTCATAATGAAACCCTCCATAATTAATAATTTAAAATATTTTTCAAAGCTCTCGCTTTTTTGTCTTACATTTTTTATATAACCGTTATTTTATATTATATCCAACTTTTTTCATCTATTTTCTCTTTTCAATTGTCATTATACAACTTGTTAAAAAATTATCAATCTTATCTTTAGTGATATGATAGTATATTCTATTAAAAATAGGAATTATTCAATATTTTTTCTTTATATCATTTAAATACTCATTATTTCACATTTTTTCTTCAATTATATCATTTCACTTGAAAATTTTTTTCATATTTTATCTTTTTTTGTGATCAATATGAAAGAGCATGGTAAATATTACACATTGCGTTTCAACCTTTATTT
>CAJJPW010000024.1 GCA_905193725.1 uncultured Eubacteriales bacterium | reverse complement strand
TTTTCAATCCACGCACCCGCGGGGGGTGCGACAGCCTGCAAATGTGCGTGTAGGATGGAAGGTCAAGGTTTTCAATCCACGCACCCGCGGGGGGTGCGACGAACGCTAGAGCGTTCTTTTTTATTAACCACCTTAATTTTCAATCCACGCACCCGCGGGGGGTGCGACTGCAAAAACAGGGTAAAAAAATGAATTCTACACTCTTTTTGACTTATTTTCAGCAAAAAAATGCTGTTTTCACTGATTCAAACAATAAAAAATTCTGGAATCCTCCTAAAAAATACCATTTTCCTGGTGCGAACCTCCCGGGATTTTATGTTCACTTGGGGTTCGCACCTATTAAATCATGAGAAGGCCCTCCGGTTCATAAGTGCTCTTGGCGCCAAAATGCTCAATTTTCGATTGATAGCGGTTGCCCAGATAATAAAATCGCAGGCTGTCTTTCCGATAATCTATAATCTCACATAATTTGGCCTGTAGCTGCCGGCATTGTCCCGCATCTACCAAGCACTCGAATACGGAATTTTGCACTCTCTGGCCAAAATTGACGCACTGCTTGGCCACTTTTCGCAACCGGCGCTTGCCCTCTGCATCCTCTGTATTCACGTCATAGGTAATCACTACTAACATCTGCTTCCCTCATTTCCACAAGAACGGCGGGTATCCATCTAGATCCTCCCGCAAAAAACGCGCT
This sequence comes from uncultured Eubacteriales bacterium, assembly GCA_905193725.1. GTDB lineage: Bacteria > Bacillota > Clostridia > Christensenellales > Christensenellaceae > CAJJPW01. The sequence goes on along the minus strand of CAJJPW010000024.1, from coordinate 15,562 downwards.
AACACCAGGGCCTGCACATAGGGCACTAGTCCCCAGGAGATCTTCTCCTTTAAAAACGGGTGCGTCAACGTCTCCTGTTTTTTGGCCTGCCAGGCCTTTAAAAATGTCCTCCTGCCCTCCTCCGTCATGGAGACTGCACCGCTCTCATGCTTTACAAAGTCCTTCTGGTCCATCATCCGATTGTTGATCAGCGATAGCACAAAGCGGTCTGCCATACAAGGGCGCATTTCCTCCATCAGATCTAGCGCAAGGGAGCTTCTCCCAGGGCGATCCCGATGTAAAAATCCCACATAAGAATCTAGGCCCACTGCCTCCAGTGCCCCAGCACAGTCGTTGGCCAGGAGAAAATACGCAAACGAAAGCATGGCATTTACCTCGTCTAGCGGGGGACGTCGATTTCTATTCTGAAACTGAAACACCTCTTTGCGGTTGAGAATTAACTGGTCAAATGCAGAGAAGTAGATAGAGGCTGCAGACCCTTCTAGCCCTCGGAGGGAATCCAGGGAGGTCTCCTGCATAATCGCCGGCAGCAGTTCCTTTAACCCGTCTGCTGCCCGACTGAGCGCTTGCTCGTCCACTCGCATAGGGTGATCTCGAAGTGTCCTCCGTATGCTCCAGCAGGCGTTAAACACCTTCCCAAAGATGAACCCTCTGGCGATCTGGCAGCTTTGCAGCGGATCGTCTGCCCGGCGGTATTGGGTACGGCGCAACAGCACATTTCCCCGGCTCTCCCCTGCAGTGCGCGCTAGGAACTTGCCGTAGGGTGTACAGAACACAAGATCTACTCCTCGCTGGGCACACGCCCCCATAAGGGCAGGAGAAGCCCCTGCATAGGAAAAGGAGATGACCCCAAAGAGCGTATGCAGGGGAAATCTCCCCACCTCTTGTTTTTCTCGATTGACTACCACGTTTTCCCCATCTAGCGTCAGATAAGCGTCTTCTGACGTGACAAATAGCGTGTTGAGCAGTTTTCTCATGGCGTCTCCTCTAAATGGTCGGTTAGATATTGGGCCACCATGGGGGTGGACATCAGCTTGGGCAAGCAGATCTCCCTGAGGGAACAGGCGTTGCATCCTTTTTTGGGTTTTACCTTAGGCGTCCTTCCTCTGCGGTATAGCTGGTGCATTTCCTCCAGACAGTCTTTCACCTCTTGCCGGATCTCCTTAGTAAATTCCACTGGATATCGCCTGCGGAGTTCCCCGTAATACAGCGCTCCTTCTGGAATCTCACAGGCCAGCATCTCCTCCAGACACAGGGCCTGTCCACACAGCTGTAACACATCTCCCGCCTGAGGGTTGGGCTTTCCCCTTTTGTATTCTATGGGGAACGGCCTCCAAAGCCCCTCCTGGCCCGCTAGGGAAATTCCGTTTGCCTCTCGATAGAATTCCAGCACATCACACTGCCCTGAAACGCCTAGAGTATGGGAGAAGACGGGCATTGCCCGGGTGATGATCACATCCCCCCGGCTCTCCCGAAAATCCCCATCGTGAGCATGCTGATGCATCAGCTCCCCATCAATGGTGTGGTAATTTTCCGCCCATTGGTTCTCCACATGAATTAATGCCCACCTTCGACGGCAGAATTTGAAGTGCTGCACACCCGATAGCTGGAGGAATTCCTCCTCCCTATAGGCCATCTATCACCTCTGGCTCAAGCCCTGGAAGCTCCTTGAGGGTGATGTCATAATCCTCTACGCTCATGGGAACTGCCACCCCCTCTTTGGGGGTTACCTGCACAGATTGGTGCACTTTTGCTGTAGAATACTGCCCCACGGCGCAATTGTGCTCCCACCAGTAAAGGCGGTAGACCGACATGGAGCCATCTGGGCGAGCCGAGGAGGCGTCGTTCATAAATAGCGTGCGCAGGCACTCTTTGATCAATTCCGCATCCTGTACAGAAAATCCCGTCTTTTCCGCCAACTGGACGTTGATGGAGCCTTTGATTTTATATAATCCAAAGCGCACCATGTGTTTGGTCCCCATGGTATCCGAAGAGCGGGTTTCCGATGGATCGCCATTGACGCTCTTGGTGATCTGCATGGAGTATACTTCCACAGGGGAAACGCTGGTCGCCTGGTGAATGGATACTGGGCCTCGGACGCCAGTGGATACGCTTTCCTTATCTTTAAAGGCAAACACCTGACCAAAGCTCCTCACATCTGCCCAGATTTCACAGGCCTTTTTGGCGTATTCCCCTCTGTCTTTGATCCCCACTAGCGCATTTTTGGCCCGCTCACTCAGGCTCTTGCAGCCGTCATCACACCTGTCTTCTGACTGGACAAATATCTTTGTCCCTAAGTCCTGCATCCGATTGCGAAGTTTTCTCTTGATGCACACATCTGAAATCTCCCCATATCCGCTGTAGTTGGTGCGCGGTCGGTTCCCGTTGAGAGGATCTCCATTGGAGTTTGCCATTTCCACCGTTACCAGTGCCACAAAGTCAATTTTATTTTTCAGTTCACTCATTTTCCATTCCCTCCATTTGTTCTGTTTGTTCTTTATTTTTCGACTGATACAGCTCGGCGCGCTGGAGATAGTATCCCAGCAGATATTCATCGCCTAACTTTTTATTGAGCTCTTGAATACTGTCTTGGTCTAATTTTGCATCTTTTAAGTGCAGTTGCTTTAAAATTTCTCCCTCCAAGCTTTTAAAATATTGACGCTTCCACACTTTTAAGCGAGCATAGTAGGGAAGTAGCGCCTCTTCCAGAATACGCCACGTATTGAAGGGCCGTTCGCTAAACATCAGCTGCATCCGTATGGCATTTGGCTCTCTTGTCTCCTCTTTAGTATAAGTGCTTCGCTCCACCGCCTCGGCAACAGCCAACAGACGGCCAAATAGATAACTCCTGTTGGTACAATCCTTTTGAAGCTCCATTGTCCATTCCTCCACTCCTAATTTGTCGTTGTGATATTTTCGTATCGCCGCACAGGCGGCGGATAAAATGTGCTCTCTGTTTGTTATTCCCTCGTACGCCAAGGGCGTAGAGGCACGAATTGCCAAATTTCGGACAATATCCACCGGCAAGGGCTGTCCATCCACAATGCAGTGGAAAATCCTCTGGATCTGTCCCTTGAGCAGTTTGTCATCCACTTCTATCTTGCTCTTTTCTCTCTGCTTCCGTTCGACGCCAAAGGCACAGGCAATCAGCTGATACGCGCTGGGAGACTGCACCTGCTCTGCCTTTCGGCCCCAAAACCAGCAGCAGCTTCCATACCAATTCCTCAGCCGTTCCATAAAGTCCGAGGCCTTCAGTTCGTTATAATAGGTCACAGAAAGCCGCCCAGTAGTGGCGGCCTCAAAGGAGGCGATCACCACATCCTCTTCCTCTACCTCTGCCAGCGATGGCCGTTTTCCCGTTAGGCTCTCTTCTAACTTTTTCTGGAACTGTTCCGGAGTTTCTGCACGAATCTGTTCCCTCTCCTCGCTCAAAAAGTTAAAGTATTCGATTTGCCTTCCCTGAGGGTTCCAGCACAGGAAAACCCGGTCTCCATAAACCACTCCTTGGTTGCCAATAATCCAGCGGAGCGCACTATGGGCCTTTTGGGTGGCGATATAGCCAATGCTTCCCGCCTGTTCTGCACTCAAAAATCTCCCCCGATAGGTAAATCCCGAAGTGTCATTGGTGGAAATCAGCTTGGCTCCATACGCAAAAGCTACCGTGCCCTTGGGGTGGCTCACAGCAGGGCGTTCCATTTCCCCTGAAATCATACACAGCTGCTCGTTTGCCGTCTGCTGACTCTCGTAATACTGGATGTATTTGTCAAACAAGCTTGTATCCCGCCAACAGCAATTTTCCGTTTCTGTATCGGTGGAAGGGAGTACGCGCCAACGAATGAGATACTTTTTAAATTTCTCTAAATTGCTCGGATCCTGAGGGATATAACCCTTCCTCTGTAAGTCCAGCAATGTCTGTCCTTTGCTGACGTAGCGCCAAACAGCCTGTACCTTAGGGTGGGTGTATTCCGATTGAGCCCACCTAGTAATCGCTTCTAAATATGCCTGGTGTTTTTCTTCACCCATTGGGTCTACATATTGTAGCTGGTCGCACAAGGGATGTGCCTCGTTGCCGCCAGTACGGCCTGCCGATGCTTCTGTTATCGGTATGATGGTTTTTTCCGGTTTTTTTAATACCACTGCCTGCTTGAAGCTTCCCTCTTCATCTATAGTTATCTCCACTTGGGCATTGGCTAATATATGAAAAATCGGCACCAGCGGCGTCTTTTCTACTGCATCCTCCAACCCTACTCTTTTTTGGTAATTCTCATAGGTCTCATATGCTCTTTGAAACAGGCCCATCAGTCCATCCCCTCCTCCAAGTCCTCTGCACGAGAGAAATTGCCATATTCTACTCCAAAGGGCTTTATCGACATTTCTCGCACCGTGCGCGTCAGCGTGCATGCCTTGGGCGATTCAAATTCAATCACGCCGTTTTCCATCACCGGCCTCCAAAAGCGCACCGTCATTTTTCCCTGCGTCTCTTGAGAGTAAGCCTCATCCGGGTAGGTGATGCCATGATACATCACGCCAAACGCCAGATGACGCGTGTTGTCATAATATCCCTCCCCTTCTCCAAAGGTACAGGGCTCCACATATCCCTGACATTCTCTGGTGCCCAAGAAGATGTCCCTCCTCCCGCCATGGCGAATCATCCGCTTAGCGATGTTGTGATGCTTGTGTTCATTCCGGTCCCCTGCCAGCTCCGGTCGGTTCTCGTTCCAGATAAAGTGGGCCTGCACTTGATAACGGCAATCCTTCAGATAGGTATAGTAGGCCAGGTCATTTCCCCCACTATATCGAATGGGCCGTATGCCCTTTACCTCGGTTTGAATCTGATTCATCACCCGCACTTTATCGATCACCCATGTGATGGTGGGCTTCCAATAGATTGAAGCCAAAATCCCCTTGATCGCCTCATAGGTGGGAATCTGGTAAGAGCACTTCTCCCCGCCAATCCGTGTAATGGGGTCGGAAAACAGCCCATAATCCCCATACACCTGAAATTCCACTGTGTTTCGATGTTCCATATTACACCTCCAAAAATCCACTGGATGATATATTATCCAGACAAAGACCGGTCTCGCCGTGGTAAAAGTTGGGTTGTAGGACGGCGATTCCATTGTCCAGCCACTGTAGCCCTCCATTGTCCTCCAATATTTTTCTCTGATATTCAAATAGAGAGATACTATATAGGTTGCTCTTTTTGAGTATCTCTTTTTGATAGGCATACTCCCGTTTAGCCTGCTCCGAGCACAGTTCTGTAATGATCTGGCTTCCTTTTCCATAGGGCACTATAACGTCTATGGTGTCCTCATGAAACACATGAAACTCCTTACCTGCGGTATAAAATGCCTGATTTAAACTATATACTCCTTTATTTCGACTCCCAATCCAATCATAGTTGCCAGACAACAGCATATATATCGTTGAGCCATGCTTCTGTAGAGGGTAATCCTGTCCTCCTGGTTTCAGAATCCCAAAGAACTTCTTATAATACATAGTAATGGCTTCCGACGACAGCAGATCGCTCTCAAATCGCTCAGGATCTCTGTGAAAACGATCCATTACTGCTAACAAGGCGTTTTTTGCATCATAAATTTCCTGGAGCGCTCCCAAATCCTCTGCCTTCCAATTCACGATATACACGGGACATACATCGCCAAATTCCCCATTTCTATTGCATCTTCCGCTGCTCTGAGCCACATTATCCAGCCCTGCCGCAATGCGGATCACCCGTGAGAAGGAGATGTCCACCCCTGCCTCTATCAGTTGGGTGGAGACGCAAATGAGCTTTTCCTCCCGATGCGCCAGATGTTTCTCCATTTCTTCCAGTACGTCCTTCCGGTGCTGGGGGCACATGGCAGTGGATAGATGGAAGCATGGAACGGTTTGGCCTGCCAGCTCCACATGGGAGAGCTTTGCATATAGCTGCTTTGCCTGCCCTTTGGTGTTGCAAATGATCAGCAGGCTGCTGGCGGATTGCAGGGTATCTACTGCGAATTGTACCAGCTCCTCTACAGAATACTCATCAGATTCCTTTATTTCTTTTATTTCCACCCTTTGAAAGGCCTTTTTGTACTCTTCCTCCAACACTACCATATCAGGCTGTTCGGGCAGCAGCAGAGGATGCTCTGCCAGTTCAAAGGCCGGCTGGGTAGCAGAGCACAGGATGATGGTTGTCCCACAAATCGCCGATAAGAAGTTCAAGGTGAGGTTAAACTGGGTAAGCATGTGTCTGGGCACGGACTGCACCTCATCGATGATGAGAACACTGTCCACCAGAGCAGACATGCGCCGGATGCAAGTGGTCTTTCCCGAAAACAAGGTGTTCAATAGCTGCACTAAGGTGGAGATCACGATGGGAGCACGCCAGTTATCCGCCAAGAGCTCCTGTCTATTGAGCTCATCCCCCGCTGTCTCTTCCTTGATCAAGTTGGAGTGATGTTCCAAAATCAGAGTATCCTCTCCCACGTATTCCCGAATGACCTGGGCATTTTGTTCAATGACGCTCAGCAAGGGGATGATGAAAAAGATCCTTTTTTTGTGATACTGAGCGGCGTGCGCCAAACTATACCGCAAGGTGCTGAGGGTTTTTCCACCGCCAGTGGGCACGGACAGCCGGTAAATCCCCCCTGGTTTTTGGGCAAATTCTCTACACTGCTTTGAGATCCATCCTCTCGCCTTGTCGATGGGGCTATCTTCCGGGAACTCTTGGAGTTTTTCTTCCACCCTAGCTAAAATCTCTTCCCAATTTATTTTGCCTTCCTCGGTTTCGCTAGAATCCAATCCTCCCATAAATTCCGCTGTATCCCGACGGTCAGCGTCGATCACAGCCGAGAGCACCAGTCTTGTCAGTAGTCCCATGTAAAAGCTACCTTCTTGAAATTCCCACAGATCATCCGCCTTAGTTGGATGGTTCTTTGTCATTTCACAGATTGTTTTCTTTACAGCCGCTATCTCCTCTACGGTTTGTTCAAATTGCGTAGTAAGCTCTTGGGGGCACATGCATTGGCCCAGAAAATTTTTCACTGCTTCCTCATACGCGATATCTTCTTTTTGTAGGCGGTGCTCAAAGCCAGACTTCCCGTCGGCATTCATACAGTCAAAAAGCCCGTGGTGAGCGCCCGCCGCATAAGCCAAAAGCTCACAGGCAACATCTTTCATAGATTGGCAAGGAAAACTGTGATAATGCTCCAGCAAGTAGCGAACGGCAGCAAATGTGTGGTTTACCTTTCTCCCTTTGGGCGCCTCTCCCTTTACGCTAGCTCTCAAATAATCCTCAAAACGCTTGGTAAATTTCCCCATATCGTGTATTCCACCTGCTAAAGCGCCTACTTTACCCAAGTGAATATCTTTCAAAGTATTTTTAGCATATTTTGCAGTATTTTGACAATGCTGTGTTGCCGTCTGTTCTATTTGGGTTTTTCCTTCATCCATTCTAATGTGGGCAATACACTGTTTCATGTTATCTTCCTTTACTATGTAAGGCCATAGAGCCGCCTGGAACTTCTTCCAGTGAGGAGTGATATTTTATTGTAACATGCTTTGATAGAGATTGGTGCTAAAAAGATATATTTTTGTTTTAATCATACCATACATTTGTAAATTTTACAATATTTTCATTTCTTTTTTTCGATTTTTTAATCAATATTATTTTATAAAAAATAATATTTAAGTTATCACCGTTGACTCCTATATTCTCTCATTTTATAATAAACATAACTGAAATAAAAGGATATTGGTTATGGAAAAAAACATCGTATTACTCATTCGTCAACATATGGGATATTTAAATCCCGCATTAAAGCGCATTGCGACATATATCCTAGAAAATTTGGAACAGTGCAAGACCATCACCACCAAGGCCCTTGCTTCTACCTGTGAGGTAGCCGAATCTACAGTGACGCGTTTTGTGCGGGAAATCGGTTTTTCCAGTTTTCAGGAATTTAAGATTAGCATTGCAGAATACCTTACCCAAAACCAGATGTCTGCCATAGAAGATCCCGAACAAGTCTATGAAGACCTTCACCAAGGCGACACTTTGCAAGATATTGTAGACAAGTTAGTATATCGTAATACTCTAGCTCTTACAGATACACAAAAAACAATACACTTTGAGGCGCTAGAGCAAGCAGTAGAGCTCATCGAACAGGCAGAAACCCTTATTTTCTGCTGCCAAGGTTTCTCCACTGTAGCAGGGAAAGAGGCCATGATTCGTTTTATTCGTGCTGGCAAAAAGGGCTTACTTTGTGAGGATGAAAGTGTACAGCTTATGCTTTCTTCTATTTGTACTCCAAAAGATGTGGTCATCGGTATTAGCAATACTGGACGTACAACGAAAGTGGTAGATGCTATTAAAACCGCCCATAGCAATGGTTGCCCTACTATCGCTATCACTTCCTTTGAAGATTCACCCCTAGTAAAAGCTGCCGATGTGGCTTTATTCACCCCTACAAAATCTAAAGGTGCCACTGGAATTACATGGGAGTCTGCCTCTGCTAAAACGGCACAGGTGCTTATTATCGACATTTTATGCGCCTGCTATACCCTGCGTCATTACAGGCAGGCCCGTAAATCTATGGAAGAAACCTACTGTGCTATTAAAAATACCCGCTATTCTAAATAAAGCTTTTTTCATATTTTTTAATCCCCAATTTTTGATTTCATAGAGGAAGATGATTATGCCCATTAAACTCATTGCCGTAGATTTAGACGGTACGCTTCTTACTTCTGATTATACTATTTCCACCCCAGATCAGGCAGCATTAAAGCGCGCGACTCAACTAGGCATTAAGGTTCTTATAACAACGGGTCGATCCGAGGCGGAAAGTAGAATTTATGCCAGTCAAATCGGTGCCTTTGAGTATATGATTACCCATGCTGGCGCTTGTCTTTACCATCGCCCTAGCAATCAATATGTAGCTAGCCAAGCACTGGCAAAGCAGGCCACCTACCATATTTTGAATATACTAGATGAATATGATGATGTGTTTTTTGAGGCTTACAGTTTGAATCATGGGTATACCACACAAAAAGCCTACCAAAACTTCCATACCTGCGGCTTGCGCTCTGGTTTTCTCACAGTAACTAGTCCCATGCTACACGTAGTATCGCAATATGAAGCCATCTCCGCCTATCACGATATTCACAAATTTTTTTTGTGTTCTGCCAACCCTTATTCTATATCCTCGCTTAAAACTCGTATGAAAGACGTTCCCCATGTGCAAGTGGTATCTTCTTTAAGTACCGCTTTAGAGTTTTATTCCCCTTCTGCAGACAAAGGGCATGTCCTCTGCTCCCTTTCTCAAATGCTCCACATCCCTCAGGAAGAAATTATGTGTATTGGCGATAGCGAAAACGATATTGGTCTATTCTTGCATTGTGGCATCAAAGTTGCTATGGGAAACGCCTTTGATTGTCTCAAACAAATGGCAGATATTGTCGTCCGCTCTCATGACCAAAGCGGTGTAGCGCAAGCCATAGAATACGCTTTACTGCAACATTAATGATAGTACTTTATAAGGATAAGGAGCAATGTTTTTTAAAAAACATTGCTCCTTATCCTTAAGGTTATAGCCAGCTCATTGATTGCTTATTCAATCTTTCAATCTTTTGTTTTTTAAAACATCTACAAAAACTGCGATAATAATTACGAGTCCTTTAATAATTTCCTGCCAATAGGAGGAAACCTGTATGATGTTTAATCCGTTGTTCATCACCCCAATAAACAGAGCACCAATAATCGTTCCAACAACGCTTCCCACGCCGCCAGAGAGACTAGTGCCACCTAATACTACTGCTGCAATCGAATCAAGTTCTGCACCATCTCCAGAAACCGGTTGAGCAGACAACATTCTCGAACTTAAAATAATGCCGCTAATACCAGAGAGTAATCCTGAAATCGTGTAAACAGACATTTCAATTCTCGCTGTTTTAATTCCAGAGTATTTTGCTGCCTCTTTATTTCCTCCTACAGCATACACTCGCGTCCCAAACTTAGTTTTATGTAAAACAAATGCGCATATAAGGAAACACACTACCATAATGATTACCGGTACGGGAATGACACCCACATAGCCATTTCCTATTACAGAGAGGGTTGGATCGTCAAAGCGCACAGGTTTACCATCTGTATACACATAGGCAATGCCTCTTGCAATAGTCATCATGGCCAAAGTTGCAATAAAGGGAGGTATTTTCCCCTTAGCGATGATCACGCCATTGGCCAATCCAAATATTCCGCCGATCAACACTCCTAGAATGGCGGCTAACCAGACGGGGACTCCCAGTACCATAAGCCCTATTGATAAGCAATTAGTCACCGCTATAATAGACCCTACTGATAAATCAATTCCTCCGATCAATAAGACAAATGTCATGCCAAATGCTACAATTGCATTAGTAGATATCTGTCTTAAAATATTAAACCAATTGCTTCCAGTAAAAAAATTTTGGGACATGATAGTGAAAAATATGATTAGCCCTAATAGTGCAATTAGCATACTTGAATTCGTTTTAAAAAAATGCACAACCCCACTAGGTCTTTTATAAATAGCATTCGAATTACCCTCTATATTAAATAGCATGGTCCATCCCTCCTGTCGCCTTTATTATTAGTTCCTCTTGGGTAATATCCTTGTTATCCATCTCACTTGTGATCCTCCCATTTTGCATGGTAATGATCCGTGTACTCATGTTGATTATTTCTGGCATGTCAGAAGAAACCATGATAATGCTCACACCTTGTTTTGCTAAATCAGACATAATCTGATAAATTTCTTTTTTAGCTCCCACATCAATGCCTCTAGTAGGTTCATCTAAAATGAGAATTTTGGGCGTGGTAGCCAACCACTTAGCGATAATCACCTTCTGCTGGTTCCCTCCACTCAAATTTCTCATTAGTTGAGCAGGGGACGAGACTTTAATGCGCAGGCGGCTAATATATTCATCCACAATTTTTTTCCGCTTCTTTTTGTTTTCCAAAATACCCAAATATACTTGATCCAATATGGATAAAACGAGATTATATTCTACATCTTTAATCATCACAGCTCCTTGTTGTTTTCTGCTTTCTGGCACTAAAGCAATTCCATGGCGAATGGCATCTAAAGTATTCTTAATGGATATCTTCTTTCCATCTAACCAGATTTCCCCTCTTTGCGGTCGATCCACTCCGAAAATCACGCGCATTAGTTCTGTTCTACCCGCTCCTACAAGACCATAAAATCCCAAAATTTCTCCTTGATATAGAGTAAAAGAGACATCTTTAACAAGCATTCCCGAACTGATATTCCTTACTTCCAGTAGCGGCTTACCCACTTTTGTAATGGGTTTGACAAATAGCTCATTTAATTCTCTCCCCACCATCATTTTAATGAGTTGCATTCTATCTAGAGAATTTAATTCTCCTGTCCCAATATACTCCCCATCTCTCAGGACCGAAACCCTCTGGCAAATCTGATATAATTCATCTAGTCGATGGGAGATATAGATAATTGCGACTCCTTTTTTCTTGAGGCTTTTTATAGTTTCAAAAAGACTTATTACCTCTTTATCACTTAAAGAAGCCGTCGGTTCATCCATAACTATAATACGCGCATCTTGAGAAAGCGCTTTGGCAATTTCCACCATCTGTTGTTGCGCCACAGTAAGACTTCCCACCAAAGCATCTGCATAGATAGATAGACCGTTTTCATCTAAAATAGCTTGTGCTTTTCTCTCCATTCCTTTTTTATCTAGGGTTTTCAATGGACCATTTGTCCGTTCTCTTCCCATAAATATATTTTGTGCCACCGACATGTTTTCTGCCAGACAGAGTTCCTGGTGGATTACACTAATCCCTGCCTTCATCGATTTTTCTACACTGTCCAACTTCGCAGGTTTTCCATCCAGCAGTATTTCACCTTGGTCTGCCTGGTAGATACCTGCTAAAATCTTAATTAAAGTGGATTTCCCTGCTCCATTTTCTCCCAACAATGCGTGAACTTCTCCTGGATAAATAGCGAGATTCACATTTGAAAGTGCTTTTACTCCTGGAAAGCTCTTGCTAATATTTTTCATTTCTAATACGGGATTCATATTTGTATCCTCACTTTATATTCGACTGATGGGGGCAGATTACCGCCCCCATCATACCTAGTGCATTTACTGTAAAAATTCATCTATATTGTTTTGATCTACAAACACGCTTTCTACCCTGATTACTTTTTCTACCTCTTCTCCATCCAGCATTTTATAGAGAGTTTCCGCTGCTGTAACACCCATTTTCTCCGGAAATTGTGCAGAAGTTCCCACAAACTGTCCTTCTTTGACGAGCTCTAGTCCCTCTTGGGACCCATCAATTGAATAGATGTCAATGTCGCCCTCTCTTCCCGCCGCTTGAATGGCAGACAGAGCACCCATACAGGTAGGATCGTTAATGCCAAACACAGTATCAATCTCTGGGTTAGACTGCAACATTGTCTCCATCACCGGTAGCGCACTTTCTACAGATGCATTAGCATCTTGCCGCGCGACAATCTCAATGTTAGAACCTTCTATAGCTTTTTCAAATCCTTCCGTTCTATCTGTTACAGCTTTGTTAATAGACCAATCAATTAGGGCAACCTTTGCATCACTGTTATTTTCCACCATTGCTTTCCCTAGCACTTCTCCCGCCATGACATTATCCGTCGTGACTTGGAAAGCACACAGATCCGCTAAGTCGTCGGCAATGGGCACATCAATATTGATAACTGGTACTCCTGCCTGATTACAAGCCAAATAAGCAGATTTAATGGCCTCACTGTCCACTGGCGCTACAAAAATCGCATCAATATTTTGTTGCAATACATCTTCAATGTCAGCCAATTGTTTGTTGCTGTCTAGCTGTGCGTCCAGGTCAATCAGCTTGTCTCCCTTGGCTTCTATTACTTGCCGTAACCCTTCACTCCAGGCAATAAAATGTGGATTGTTTAGTGTAAAATATGAAGCCGCAAATACTCGTTGTCCTTCTTGTTCCTCTTGCTGATTACTGGATTGTTCAGAACCTCTTGATGTAGAAGGTGCAGCACAGCCTACCAGCGTCGCCATAGTCAATACGATAACTAATACGATCATCCAAAATTTCTTCATTTCTTTTCTCCTTTTTTTATTTATTGTTTTGCACATTAGTGCTTTATCCAATTCACTGTACGGCTAACTGCCTTTTGCCACCCTTGATAGAGTTCATTTCTCTCTTGCTCTTTCATTTTAGGTAAATATTCTCTGTCCAGTTCAAACGTATGGATTAGTTCTCTTTGATCCTTCCAAAACTCCGTAGCTAGACCTGCCAAAAAGGCCGCTCCACGAGCAGTCGCATCTACCATTTTGGGTCGCAATACTGGTACATCTAGCAAATCCGCTTGAAATTGCATTAAGAAATTATTTTTGCATGCTCCACCGTCCACTTTAAGCTGTGTAATTGAAATATTAGAATCTTGCTCCATACAGATAAGCACATCCTTTATTTGGTAAGCAATAGACTCAAGCGCCGCTCTCACAATGTGATTTTTATTAACACCTCGGGTAAGCCCTAAAATTCCGCCTCGAGCATAGGAATCCCAATAAGGTGCTGAGAGCCCCACAAATGCGGGAACAAAATATGCGCCGTTTGTATCTGGCACTGAAAATGCCATTTCCTCTGTTTGGTCAGCACATTTGATCAATTGTAGTTCATCTCGTAGCCATTGAATAGAGGCCCCCACTACATAGAGCAAACCTTCTAAGGTATACTGTACTTTCCCATTCATTCCCCACGCGATGCTTGAAAGCATTTCATGCTGAGATAAGATCCTCTTTTCGCCGGTATTCATCAACAATGAACCACCCGTACCATATGTGGCTTTTACCATTCCCGATTCAAAACATGCCTGCCCAAATAACGCTCCTTGTTGATCTCCAATAGATGCCGCAACAGGTATGCGTATTCCCAAAAACTCTTTTTCGTCTGTATTGGCATAAATCTCTCCAGAAGGCCGCACTTGGGGTAGTATTTGTACAGGAATTTCCAGTTCTTTCAACAATTTTTCATCCCAACAGAGATTGTTAATATCAAAGATCATGGTGCGTGAAGCATTTGAATAATCTGTAACATGTGCCTTGCCGCCTGTTAATTTCCAGATTATCCAGGTATCGATGGTTCCAAAGAGAATATCCCCTCTTTCTGCCTTTTGTCGCGCATTGGGTATGTTATCCAATATCCATTTGATTTTAGTCGCTGAAAAATAAGGGTCAATTCTCAGCCCCGTAGTTCTGGATACATATTCTGCCCAACCTTTGTCCTCCAATTCCTCACAGATGTCACATGTCCGCCTGTCCTGCCACACGATGGCATTCATTAAAGGAATGCCTGTCTGTTTATCCCACACCACTGTAGTTTCTCTTTGATTGGTAATACCAATTGCCGCAATTTCTTCTTGAATGACCCCCACCCTTTGAAAAACCTCTCGGGCCGTTTGCAGTTGCATATTCCAAATCTCCATTGGGTTATGTTCTACCCATCCTGGCTTAGGGTAAATTTGAGTAAACTCCCGATAAGCTGAATCTATCATCTGACCTTGTTGACCAAAGAGAATGGTGCGGCATCCTGTGGTGCCAATATCAAAGGCTATTATATATTTTTTGTTCATACTCCGCTCCTTTTTTCCTGCCCTGTTACATTTCCATGCCATACCGGCTTGCCTTGTGAGTAGGGTAGAGTGCAAATTGTGGAATTGTGACATCAGGCGTGCGGGTTGCAATGTAGAGCGCTGCCTCTGCAACGTTGTTCACATCAATACATGAGGCATGAATTCCCTCATTTTTTTCCTTTTCATCTAACCATCCATCGAGATAAGCGGGTATATCTCCCTCATAAAACCCTTTATCTATAATCGCCGTCATAGGTGTCTTTACGTGTGAGGGATTTAAAACAGTAACGCCAATATTCTTACCCACTCCCTCCAACAAGATGTTTTTGGACAGACCCATCATTCCGTGTTTAGAGGCACGATATGGGCTATGGCCCGGGCTGGATGCTAATTTTGCAGACGAAGAGCCCATGTTAATAATTCTTCCCCCCGTCTCTTGTTTCTCCATCATACGAAATGCCTCTCTACAACATAAAAACACGCCGTCTAAGTTGGTTCCTAAAATGGTTCTCCACTCTTCCATAGAGACTTTGCTGATAGGCGGCGAAAGAGAGTCCCTCCCCGCACTGTTTACAAGAATATCCAATTTGCCCCATAGCTTTTTTTCCTCTGAGAAAAACGAAATCACATCTTGTTCTTTCGCTACATCGGCACAAATTGCCGCGCATTCCATTCCAGCGAATTTCATTTCTTGTTGAACTTTTTTTAGACGTTCACCATTGATGTCCACGATCATCACTTTACAGCCGTGCTTTGCATAAAGTTTTGCAACCGCTTCCCCAATGCCAGAAGCTCCCCCTGTAATAATAGCAGTCTTACCCTGTAATTTTTGCTCCATAGCAGTACTCCTTTTCTTCAATCACTTGATTTTCCAGGCCTGGATAAAAACTATTTTGTTTTGTCTTTTGGTATCA
>CAJJPW010000023.1 GCA_905193725.1 uncultured Eubacteriales bacterium | reverse complement strand
GTCCCTGGGCAACGGCCCGAGCGAATATCGCAACTCACTTATGAGGATTGCGATATTTTCGTTATCCAAAAAAAATATCCATTTCAGCAATATCTGCCGAAACATCAAAACCCGCATAACAAGCGGATTTTATTTTATCCATACACGAATTTTACACGATTTTTCTATAACCACAACCACCAGTAAAACTGGTGGTATATGGTAGCCCTAAAAGGGCCTTTTACTTGCAGCGTCTCAAGACGCATCGAAGATCCCCCAACCCATGGTCTTCTCCGACTGCGCCTTAAGGCGCTTTTCTTTTGCTAATTGTTCTTGCTTCCTGTGAATAGGTCTATAATATATTCTTTGCATATTAGTTGTTTTGCTGCGATATTCTCTTACAGCTAATTTCGGATATTCTGCTATTACTTTCTTCTTGCGCCCTACCGTATCTACATAGTACCCTTTACACCAAAATTGTCAATTCCCATATTTGTACTTCAAATTTGCATGTCAGTCCAATATCATTAGTGCACTTTTCCCTTTGAGATATCCTACAACTTGGGCTACACTGTATTTTGGTGGTATGCTTAACAGCATATGGTGGTCTGGGCATCATTCTGCTTGGATGCTCTCAATTCCTTTTTGTTCACACAACTTTCTCAATATTTTTCCTATATCCGCTTTTATTTTCCCATAAATGATTTGTCGCTGATATTTCGGTGCAAATGCTATAGTGATCTGAATCACACACTTCGCTATACGTGAGACTTATATGAAACATAATTTTTCCATTTTGATGAATCCACGATCCTAACTTGTTCAGATTACTATAGACTAAACTATATGGTACTTGCAATTCCATTTCGTATGCGCTAAACGTTTACCATCGTACAGATTGAATGATCTCCTTCATGTTTTTTTGTGGTTGGCAAACCTGCTTCCCTTCTGCATGAAGGAGTTTTCTTTTTCTACTTACCGGCTTTCGCCTTTTTAAAACCATTGGCTATGCACATGGTTTTCGTTACACAAAAAAGCTACCATATGGTAGCTTTTACAGTACATCACTCTTGTGGCTTGCTTACGGTTTCATCTCTCTCTCACAGATAAAGAGTGTCAAATCGTCATAACAGTTGCCAGAAAGATTGTTTCGCACTGTGGTAATAAATTGTTTGGCGTCAAACCATGGTGAACCAAACAGTTGATATAAATTTTCCTTTACCTTAGGCCGGGTATGAATGCCGTTAATACCGTCAGTAAAGAGGAGTAACCTCCCCCCCTTGTTGAGCATTCCCTCTTTGAGCTCATATTCTGGCTTATCAAACCAAAGAGAGATGGGCACTCCCGAGGCTTCTAGCTCACTGACCTTTTCTCCATCAAATATCAAAGGTAGGACACTATGGCCTGCATTAATATACTGAAACTGACCAGTTTCCGGCTCTAGCATGACCATAAACAGCGTAATATAGATACTGCTATCCGCATGTAAGTCTTGATAGAGCTCACATAGCCACTCCATTATAGCTGGCATAGTAATTCCCGGTTGTTTAGCTCTGGCAAAAATCTCCTGCTTAATAAAAATCGTGAGCATTGCTGGCATCACGCCATGGCCGCTCACATCCGCTACATACATAAGTACTTTGCCATTTTTCAATGCAAAGCAGTCATACATATCTCCACCGATGGATTCACAGGGGAAAAAACCCCTCTCAAAGTGATAGCCTTTGACTTGTGGCATTGCCTCTCTCAGTGCAGAACGCTGTAATTGCCGAGCCATGTCCAAATCTCTTAGCATCTTCGCATTGGTTGAGATGAGCTTTTTTTGTAATTTCACATTTGCCGTGACATCTCGAAATACTTCAACCACAGCGCGAATTCGATTCTGTTTGTCGCGCATGGGAGCAGCTGTCACATAGTAAATATGATCATCTACTGTTCTTTCCGCAGAGTGTATCTTTCCATCCTGAAATGCCTGGCAGGAGATACAATTGGCGCATCTCGCATCGTTTCCCAGTGCAGAATAACAGGGCTTCCCAATTCTATTACCAAGTTTCTTTTGCATTGCTTCATTTTCTAGCAAAATTTTCCCCTGTATATCCACTACACGAACCATATCAACTAATGCATCCATCACAGATTTTATGTAGTCTGTATTTTTAAGCTGTTTTTCCATAAAGTTCGATTATTGATTCTCCTCATCTGTGTTTTTAAGCTTATATTCCTCAATAATTAACTTGGTTACAATATCATTTTGTCTTAATATGTCTTTATCTTCACAAAGAGTCTTTCCGTCCTTGATACAATTTGCAGCCATATCATCTAAAATTGATCGCTGTCTTTTTAGCTCTATCCTTAAGTCATCTAGAGATAAATCTCTGCCATTAATTTTCGAATCCATCAGATGTTCCCCTTTCTTGGCTGTTTCTATTCTACCCATCCATTAATTTCTCTTCACTATCTTAGTTTCCATATGTATCCCTAAAATCCTCTATTTTTTAAAACAATTTTTTGCATCCCTCCCCTTTTTTAGTGTTGACCATATATCATAATATTTATATAACAGTGTATGCTAATAAAATAAAAATAACGCCTGAGCTTCTATTTTATATTATATATTTACACATAAAACGTTAGCATGTCTATATTTTCGCCAAAAAAAGTACTTTATCTACAATCCTTGCAAATCTGGTAAAAGTGTTTCGTTAAAATTCTACTAAAAATTATATAAAAAAGCAAATATTTCAATAATTTTCTAATCATTATGTTTTTACTGTACCAAATTTAGTACCCATCTCAGCCATTTATTGTGTTATAATAATGAAAAAAGGGTACTATTATATTGTATGAAGAAAGAAAACACGTTACATGATTTATCTCATATAAATTGTAGAGGTATTATCGACCAAATCAATGGAGATTATGCAGTTTTAGAAGGGGAAGATGGGCAATTTTTTAACATACCCATCTACCTCATTCCTTTCCCCATATATGAGGGGATGTTTCTATCTATTAAAGAGGGACATTGTATCCATCTAAAGGAGGAAGAGCTCCATCGGTATTCTGAAGTGGATGCCCTGCTAGAGCAACTTACCAAGCAGAAAGGGAGAGAAAACATATGATCTTTGATCTCATCAGCATACCAGCACTCATCTGTTTTATCGCGGGAATGGCGCTGTTCATCGTTGAAATGTTTACACCAGGCTTAGGTGTGCCCGCTTTACTTGGCAGTATTTTGCTCATTGCCAGCATTATCTTGCAGGCACATAGCGTGGTAGAAGGACTCATACTCTTTATCATTATCGTGGCCCTTTTAGCTATTTTATTCATTGTATTCTCTCACAGTGCCAGAAAGGGATTTTTGACTAAAACACCCGTCATTTTACAGGATAAAATGGATCAGCAACATAGCGCAATAGAACAACTTGTCGGTCAAAGTGGAATGACACTCACAGACCTTCGGCCATCTGGCAGTGCTCGTATCGATGGGCAAAAATACGATGTCTTAGCCTGCGGTGAATTTATTCCCAAAGATACGCCTATTTATGTGGTCAGTGCAGATGATATGAAAATCGTGGTAGAAAGGTTAGACAAATGAAAAAATGCCCTATTTGCAATATTGAGTTTTCTGACGAGGCAGAGTACTGCCCTAAAGGCAAAGCTCCAGGAGGTTTCGGACAAACCGAAAATGACCTTTAAAAGCTTTTCCGAGGAAATTAGAAATGATGCCAAAAAAACAGATTGGAAAAAGCTTGGCAAAAGTATTCTCTTTACATTTGGCTTTATCATTGTGCTCTGTGCTGCCTATTATCTCTTTTATAATTTGACGAAATAGTAATATACTATTATTTATTAGTAGTATAATTATAAGATCATTCTCAGAGGAGGAGAAAATTTATGTATGACCCAATGTCATTTGTCGTTCCCGCTATTATTGTGGTAGTAGTTATCATCTTATTAGCGCTTTTCTTTAGCTTTGTGCCACTGCGCCTGTATATCAGTGCGCTGGCTTCCGGTGCCAAAGTGAAAATTTTTGCGCTCATTGGCATGCGCCTTCGCAAAGTTCCACCGGGAAAAATCGTCAATCCCCTCATCAAAGCCACCAAGGCCGGCATTGACGTGGATACCAATAAATTAGAAGCCCATTATCTGGCTGGCGGTAATGTAGACCGAGTGGTAGACGCTCTAATTGCCGCCCAAAAGGCAGGGATTCCTCTTCCCTTTGAAAAGGCCACGGGTATTGACCTAGCTGGCAGAGATGTGCTCATGGCAGTTCAAATGAGCGTCAACCCCAAAGTCATCGAAACCCCCGTTATTGCAGCCATTGCCAAAGATGGCATTGAACTGAGAGCCAAAGCCCGGGTTACCGTGCGCACCAACATCGACCGCTTAGTAGGTGGCGCTGGTGAAGAGACGATTATCGCCCGGATTGGGGAGGGCATTGTCACCACGGTAGGCTCTGCAACTTCCCACAAAGAGGTGCTGGAAAATCCTGATTCCATCTCTAAAACAGTACTGAACAAAGGGCTGGATAGCGGCACAGCGTTTGAGATTCTCTCCATTGATATTGCAGACGTAGATGTGGGCAGAAACGTAGGCGCGCAACTGCAAATTGATCAGGCAGAGGCAGATAAGCGCATTGCCCAGGCAACAGCGGAAGAGAGAAGAGCGATGGCAGTCGCAAAAGAACAGGAAATGCTTGCTGAGATCAATGCTATGAAAGCCAAGGTAGTAGAAGCAGAGGCACAAGTGCCCCTGTCTCTGGCCAAGGCATTGGAATCCGGCAATTTAGGCGCGATGGACTACTACCGGCTTAACAATATCATTGCAGATACCAACATGCGCAAATCCTTAGGAGATCTGCCAGAACAAGCTCCTACCGATAAAGAATAGAAAGGCTACCTATATGATGGGTATTTTTATCGTTATCATTATAGTGTATGTAGTAATCTGGGCTGCGACCCATTCCTCTCGTACACAAAATAAGAAGGCGCGTACTATGCACCCGCCAACTGCTCCACAAGCTGGCCCTGCCTCGCAGAACAATCAGCAGTTTACCCCGCCAAGTGCTCCTAGCTCGGGGGCCAGTCCGTGGGGGGGCCAGTTTGTCACTAGCAACTCAGGAGAAGCCCCTAAATTTGAGAACTTTGGCGGAGCTCCTTTCCCAAGTACAGAGGGCAAATTGTTTCAAGAGCCTACCATTATGGAAGAGAGCAAAACACAGCCTATTATGGATTCTGTTGACATCTTAGGAGACAGCATTCCTTCGCGGGCATCTCAAAGTGCATTGTATTCGCATGAGGGGAAATCTTTTCCTTCTATGGGTTCCGTTGCTTCCAGCACGACGACTGTCTCGTTGCTAAGCAGGCAGGCTGCTCAGCCTACCCATGGAGCCGTGCGCACACTTTTTCGCAGCAAACAGGATTTACGGCGGGCTATCGTGTATCACGAGATTTTATCTCCAAAGTTTCGCCAATAATACCTTTTATTTTTCTCTAAAAAGGAGCTATTTACTCGGATAAAGATCAGCCAGCAATACTGGCTGATCTTTTATGTCGTTATGCGCCCTCTGAAGGCTCCTCTGAGGTCTCTTCCGGTTCAATGAACTCAGCTGCCACAATTTTAAACTCTGTACTCTCCACATCAAAATAGAGTCTCTCACTGACTGAAACTCTGCTGCCCTGCTCTAGACCTGTCTGCTGCCTATACGCCTCGCTGGCATTGATTTCATAAGTATAATCCATATCAGCATAATAGTAGAACTCATAGTCATACATATCCCGATATTGGATCTTTTGGTCTGAGACTCGGATCTCCCAATCTACCAGGTGTGTATTGAGCTGATTATCCACCACCTGCTGATAAAAGGATTCTAGCCACTCTAAAGTGATACCGTCTGTGTCTAAAAACGTCTGGCTGCAATACGTCTGATAAAATGAATATATCTCCTCTAAATTGTATTGGCGGTAATCTAAATTATAGCGGACGTCCAGATACGTCAGACAGATGTTTTCCAGCGACTGTTGCTGTGCCAGAGAAAGCTGTTGCTTTTCACTGTTTGGCAAGAAGTTTTCCCCATAGGGTTCGTATTGAAATTGATAGATTTTGTATCCCCCCTCTTGCTCTATATAGTAAATATAGAATATGAGAGTGAAGGATTTATCTGGCTCAAAAAATGCCAAATCCAGATTATCCGGCTCGTAGTTTTCGATATATATGGTAGTTTTAACAGTGTTGAGCTTTGCAGCCAGATCGTCAATTTCCACATCTTCCACACCAAGGTCTTGAATCTCTTCTACTCTGGCAACTAGTTTTTCATCCTGTACCTGCTCTGTTCCCGCATGATACTCCACATCTGATAGATAATCCTCTAATAGTTCCTGCTCATAGTATTGATTGGCGAATTCTGTCGTCTGCTCTGAGGTAAAGGTCTTATAATCCACATCCCATAATATCGAAATCAACTGGCTGGATATTTCAAACAGCTGTTCTTGTTGGTTTATACCTTCATTCTGTCCTTTTTCGCCTAGGCTATTCTGACAGCCGCAGCATAGCAATAGCATTCCACAAAGCAGTATCCCGATAATTCTTTTCATGTTTTCTCCTCACTTACTATGATACTATATTATATCTAAAATCGGCATGGGAAACCATCCCTAATTTATTCTGTATCCTCCTTCAGTTCATCTAGCTCGAACACCCATTTACGCGTTCCCAAGGCGCTAATAGGCATATTCAGCAAAAGCACCACAAGCGGCAGAACTTTTTCGGAGATCAGAAGACTAATGCCCAGTATCATGCCAATGATCAATTTTGTAAAATAAGAAATGGCGAATAAAACGGTTCCTCGCAGCATAGAGTATTTGGGATTGATTCCATCCATAAAATATTTTCTGGTGATAAAATAGCTGTTTAGCCCCCCAAGACCCAGGCTTGCCAAAAACGCCAACATATAGTGTACTTTGAATCCCAGTAGTAAATAGTAAATTGCTAGCATGAATCCTGATTTATAGAGAGACGCAATCCCCAGTTTAACCAGCTTTTTTACGGGTAATTTCGCTAACTTTTCTTTCAACAACAGAAAATCCTTTCATATCTATTTTCCTTATTATTTTACCCTTATTCGAGTTTATTTTATTACATTTATACTTTGATCTTTGCCTGGGAAACCTTTATAATATATATTAAGGATAAATATAAAAAGAACCAAAGGAGGCATATTATGGAATATAGGAAAGCCTATGAGCAGTTTTTATCCCATGTAAAAGATCCTGCATCTTTAGAAGAACTCATGTCCATTCAAAATGATGAAAAAGAGATTGAAGATCGCTTCTATCGCTTTTTGGAATTTGGAACAGCAGGTATGCGAGGGCACATTGCAATGGGCACCAACCGCATGAATATCTACACCGTGCGCCGCAGTACCAAAGGTCTAGCGGACTACCTCAATGCCAATGGCAAGGCCCAGCAAGGTGTCGCAATTGCCTATGATACTAGAAAATACAGCTTTGAATTTGCCCTAGAGACTTCTTTGGTTTTGAATCAAAATGGTATCAAAACGTATCTATACAAAACGCCTCATAGTGTTCCTCAGCTTTCCTTTACCATATTGCAGCTGCAATGTGCTGGCGGCGTAGTCATTACTGCCAGTCATAATCCCAAAGAGTACAATGGATACAAAGTATATGGCGAAGATGGTGGCCAATTAGCTCCCGACGACGCCGATAAGATTATGTCATATATCAATCAAATCGACGATTTATTTTCCATCGAAAAAATGGAGGAAAAAGACGCCATTGAAGCTGGGCTTCTCAACTATATCGGCGAAGAAATCGATGAACAGTATTTTGCCAAAGTGCTAGAGTTGGCTCATCTGCCCTACAATAATATCCCGATTCCCAGCGATTTTTCCGTGGTCTATACGCCACTACATGGCACCGGCATTCACAGCGTTCCTGTCATTTTAAGCCGCATGGGTATTGAAAATCTCCATATAGTCAAAGAACAGGAAAATGCCGATCCCAATTTTTCCACAGTGAGTGCTCCAAATCCCGAGCAGCCTGACGCCCTAGATTTGGCGAAGACATTGGCCAATAAGACAAATGCCAACCTCATCCTGGCCACTGACCCAGATTGTGACCGTTTGGGTGTTGCCGCCCGAGATACTGACGGGAGTTTTGTCAGCTTTACTGGCAATGAAATTGGCCTGATTATCATCGACTACATGCTCACGCAAATGCAAAATACCCATACGCTCAAAGACGACAGCTTTATGGTGAAATCCCTGGTATCCACAGATCTGGCTAATGTGATCTGCAAATCCTTTGGGGTGACCATGATAGACGTTCTCACTGGCTTTAAGTTCATCGCGGAGCAGATCAAGCTCAGCAAGCAGACCGGCAAAGGCACTTTTATCTTTGGCTTTGAAGAGAGCTTTGGGTATTTGAGCGGCACATTTGTCCGGGATAAGGATGCAGCCATCGCCTCCATGTTGGTGGTCAAGGCGGCAGCCTATCACGCCAGCCAAAATAAAACGCTGGCAGATGCTCTGCGGGATATTTTTGCAAAGTACAGCTACTGTTTTGATAAAACCCTCTCCAAGACATTTGCAGGTATTGATGGAGCGGAAAAAATCGCTTCTATTTTAGACCAGCTCAAAGCAGCTCCGCCAAAGTCCTTTGGTAAGTTTCAGGTGACCGCTTTTCGGGATTACAACATTGGTCTCCGCACCGACTTTATCTCCGGTACTCAGGAGAAGATCGATATGCCCGCCTCCAACGTGCTGTATTTTGAAATGGAAAATGCCAAGCTCATCGTACGCCCTTCTGGCACTGAACCGAAAGTAAAGGTGTATATCGGCGCTATGTCCAAGGATCGGGAAGTAGCCAAAGCCAATATGGATGAGCTCATGCACATTGCCGAGGAATTGCTCCAATAGATCTTTGGTATTACACGTCATAGGGAATCATTCCAGTTGTGTACCATAGCGCAAAGTATTATTCCAATCAAAGATTGGAAACAGTATCTTATCCACAATAGCAAAGTAATAGCCCCCTAATCCGGGGGCTTTATTTTTCATTCTCATTCTCCTTTTGGCATTTGCTCTTGATTCTTTTCCCTCTTTTTTCTCTTTCTCCTCCTCACACCCCAAATGATACCCAGTACAATTGCTGCAATCACAGCCAGCACAATGAGGATAGGTGCCAGTGCGCTAAGTACCACTAAGAATCCTTCTCCAAAGGTCTTTAATCCTTCCCAAGAGGATTCAAAGGCGTTTTGAGAGCGCTCTCCCAACGTCTCGTCTTTGTTGACTATCACGTCTCCCCGTGCCACTTCGTATAACTCTATGTTCACTGTGGCATAGTCAATGAGGCTGTTGATTTTGCGCATTGAGCTCTCCAGTTGATCCAACTCGTAGAGGGCGTCCGAAATTTCAGATTCCAATTGGATGATATCGTCGGCACTAGTCGCCTGCTCTAGGTGGGTTTCCAGTCTAGTAATTCTGTCCTCTAGTAGTTTAATGCGAGACTCCGTGTCGTAGTACTCCAGTGATACATCCTCGGTTTGTGTACTCTTCTCTACTATCGTCCCTATCCCGCTGATAGAAGCTAAAAACTGGTTGAGGCGGTCCACTGGAACTCTGAGCGTCATGCTGGAGGTGCGTCCTGTGTCGTCATAGTCCTTAGGCGGTTGGCCAAAGGTGGATTCAGATTCCACGTACCCTTCATAAACGCCCAACTGATCCATTATTGTCTGATAATCCTCATCAAACTGCTTGGATTCTATAGAGAAGCTGGAGGTATATACCAGTTTCCGATCCGTCTTGGGGATGTTAATCTGGCCGATGCTATTTTCCACATCTTGTGCTCCCGTTTCCCCAGACTGCTCTGGCGCATATTCTACTGCGGCGCTCTCTGTAGGTGCCTTTGCAGCCGTATCATTCGACATGTCATTAGATGTTGCAGCACAGGAACAAAATAAGAGCATGACACATAAAATGGCAATAACAAGCTTTTTCATTGAAATTCCCTCCTTTTATTCTCTATGACGCAAATGGCGCCAGAAAAGTTCCCAAATCCAAAAAGCGGTCAAAGCTTTTTAAATAATACTCTCTGTGCTTGACCGTTTTTTGCAATATAAGGCTCTGACCCACCTCTAAAGGCCTATTAAATCGCGTGGATATAATAGCGTTTTTATAACGCCATACCTACCATCTTCCCGTGGCTATTATGCCTCATCCGGTTGGCCCTCGTATACAATGAAATTGTCATCGTCTTCCCAGAGCCTTTCAATGTCGTAAAATTCTCTCTCTTCTGTGTGGAAGAGATGCACCAAAATATCACCATAGTCCAGCACAATCCACCGGCCCTCTTGGTATCCCTCTTGTCTGATAGGCGTCATATTTTTGCTCTTGGCCATCTTTTCTGTCAATTCATCTGCCAGGGTTTTCACGTGGACATTAGAGCGCCCGCTTGCAATTAAAAAATAGTCTGACAAGATGGTCTGTTTCGAGACATCAATAATGCGAATGTCAATGGCCTTTCTGTTGTCTAATATCTTAGCCATATCCAGTACTACTTGATCAAATTGTTTGGTCATATTCGTTATCCTTTCAAACTCTCCGTATTTTTCCAGCATGCATTCTTTCGATACATTGCTTTTCTTCCCTCTGTAGTATTTGCTATCTCTCAATACGCCGCAGCATGTCATTATATGCATCTAGCGTCAATGGATGCATAGGTAAGTCATGGTATAATATAAAGCTCATCACATTTTTTGCAGCCATGAGCATTGCTCCATCTAAATTTCTAAAGGCCGCAGTTCTGATCTCATCCACTCCATCAAAGTTCCTGCCAGGCTCAATCAGATCTGCCAAATATACCACCTTTTCCAATAGGGACATTCCCCGGCGTCCTGTGGTATGATATCGAACCGCGTTCAAAATGTCTGAATTATCGATGTCATAATTCCTTTTGATGATCTCAGCGCCGATAAAACCGTGGAGCAGCTCTGGATTTTCCTGCATAATTTCGTCCACTGGAATATCATATTCTATGCACAACTCCAGCTTCTTTTCCTTAGGCAACTGCTTAGCGATGTCGTGGAAAATTCCTGCCACCTTTGCAGCTTCCACATTCGCCCCAAATTTCTGGGCGAGCCTCACTGCCATATCTCTTGTAGAGATGGAATGCTCAACTCGCTTATCGTTTAAATACTCTCTTAAGCATCCAATCATTTCATTCTCTTTCATAGACGTCATTGTTTTTCATATACTCCTCAATTTCTTTTGATGTGTAGGCAGTGATATCTTCTCCCCGCAAAAACTTTTCTCGCACCATGGTAGAGGAGATATTTAGCCCCACGGAATCGGCCAACTGAATGTCGAGATGGTACTGTTTTTGAAAATACTCTATTTTCTTTTTCACCTGCAAAGGAGAATCCCCTGGACGCATAACGCAGATAAAGCTAGTCATAGAAAATACCCTTTGGTAGTCTCGCCAAGATTCCAGCGTGAGCAACGTATCCGTGCCAATAATATAATAAAGACGCGCTTTGTGCAAATACTTTTCTTGAAGGATTTGCATGGTATCCACCGTATATGTAAAGCCCTTCCGCATAATCTCCACATCGCTTACCGAGAGGAAGGGTATATCTTTAATCAAAAGGCATAGCATATTATATCGGTGAAATTTATTGGCAACTTGCTCCTTTCTTTTGTGAGGAGGATCGCCACAGGGAAGGAGTACTACCTGTTCCAGGCCAAATTCTCGATAGATATCCCGAGCCATCTCTAAGTGTGCATAATGAGGAGGATTAAACGTCCCTCCTAATATGCCAATTTTTCTCAGATGTTTTGATGCAATGCAATGATCTGCATCCGCATAGTGCTGCGATTTGATCCCAAGCATAACTTCCTACCCATATCTTATCCATATACTTTTTTTTATTATATCATAAAACTCTGGCTAAATCACTTGATTTCCCATCTTTTTGCACATTTGGTAGCCAAAAATACGCTTTACTTTTCAGGATATAAACTTCAGCTGTTATTTCATAAACATTCATATCAAGGCCACTATTTTTAAGTATGTTTGAATGAGAAGGGTTCTGTCAATAATCATCTACAAAGGAGGAAGGACATTTATGTTGGAAAACAAGGTGGTCAATCGCTATTTCAGAAAAGAGTTCCATAAAAATAAAAACATCGTAGCTCGTACACTGGATTTTATCTTTCTACGCCTTGTGCTCTTTGGATTTTTCTACTTCTTTTTTATTCGAATTTTCTGGTCCATTTGGCCGTCCATTATTTGCGCTCTTGGTTGCGTCGTGCTAATCAGTTTAGGAATTTATCTGCTGCAGAAGTTCCGTTTTTCTCGCTATGTGTCTAAAAGGATGAGTACGATGCGTCAAAACCATGTGATCAAAGAGCTCTTATTGCTCAACATCGAGGATTTGGGCAAGTTCTTTTCCCGTCTGTTCAGCCAGTTTTTGGAAGACGATTTTTACTCTCGTAGCGAGGACGTCTATGTGAATGAGTCGAAAGATACCTTTATTAAGCTCTTTCTCAACTTTCCATCCTGCGAGAGCAGCTGTCAGGATATCTTCCGCGCATATAAGAAGATCATTCATAAAGAGTATCAAAAGATCTATTTTGTCACCACCAGCCAATTTACCCAAGAGGCCATAAGGCTCAGTAAAGAGCTAAACGGCGTAGAGCTGCTAGACCAAAAGGATATTATAAAGATCTGTACCGACCTAGATTGGCTCCCAGAGGAAGAAGAGGTCCTTTGCTCTTTGGAAAATGAAATCCGGGATAAGATCATAACGAAGGACAAAATCAAAAGAGAACTCCTTGCCAAAAATAAGCTCACACTATATATCATTAGCGCCTTTGTGCTGGCTATTTGGCCGTTATTTTCTGAATTCAATATCATCTTCCCCATACTATCTTTGGTCATGATCTTACTGAGCGTTCTAGTATATCGGGCAAAAAGAGTTGAATAACGTCTGCTAAGGCCATAAAGTATAGCGGGAAAGAGATTATATCAGCGACAGCGCTACTTCAAATGACTGCCAAAAGGGGCTATTGAGGCCATAAAAAAACAGGGGGAAAGAAGCCCCCCTGTACTTTGTACAAAAGCTGTTTTTCATCATAAATTACTAGGCTTTTTATTATTGGGCCATTTGCATGCTGATCACACTTGCCGCTACGCTTGCCGCCACCAGCTGAGTTTGATCAAATTTCTTTTCCTCTTTGGAAATAAGCACTATGGCGCCTATCGCTTGACCATCACAAATGATTGGGACGACTATTTCGCTTTTGATATCGGTCTCATTTTCATTTTTTGCTACAGGAATCATCTCTTTTGGGTCATTTGCAATGATATTTTCCTTTGTATCGATAAAGTTTTCTAATTCCTTGCTGATGATGCTATCTTTATAAAATTTCTTGTGCTTGCCACTAGCAGAAATTACAACGTCTCTATCGCATACAATCGCGGTTGCACCAATTTCCTTGACCAAAGCATCAGAGAATTCCTCTGCCAAGCCGCCTAGTTCGCCGACTAAGGAATATTTTTTCAGGATGATTCCCCCATCTCTCTCGGTAAATATTTCTAAAGGATCTCCTTCTCTGATTTTAAGCGTCCGCCTTATTTCTTTTGGAATAACTACTCTGCCAAGTTCATCAATACGTCTTACAATACCAGTTGCCTTCATATGTATGCTATCCTCCACATTATATTAAAATAATTTAAATATTTGTTTTCTTTAGTATTATTTGCAAAGCCTAGAAATTTATTCAGAAACAAATCTTTAATTATTTTATTCAATTGACCGGACTTCGTTCCCACTTCTTTTACTATTTTTGCTCTTGAAACTGTATAAATAATACACGATTTGTATATTTACAATTATTGTAGTGCAAAATGAAAGCAACGTCAAGTGTGGCGTTGCTTTAATCTGCAAAATAATATAAATTTTTACAAAAAATATGAACAAAATTACAAAATTTTTTGTTTTTAATACTGTCCTTTCGCTATTTAAAGCCGATTTTCGTATTTAACCACTTCCGCCTCGCTCATCCAAGCAGAAAGCTGATCTTCCCAAGTGGATTCTATCGTGTCGCTCATGAGTTTTTCATAGATCTCTGTCTTCACATCATCCAAGGGAATTGCTCCTGCTGTCTTATCGCTAGTGTATTGGATAATGTGGTAACCATAATCAGAAGCTACTAGGCCAGAAGTATCCCCCACTTTTTCAAGGGCCATTCCTGCCTGAACGAACTCCTCCACGTAGTCTGTATTGCCCTCGCTGATGAGATATCCCTCCTCATTGCTCTCCATACCCGGGTCTTCTCCATATTCTGCAATGAGGGAGTCAAAATCCTCCCCTGCCTGTACTTTGGCAAGTACTTCCTCTGCCTTTGGCTTGAGCTTGGCTAGTTCCTCGTCCCGCAGCGCGTCAGCGCCTTCAGTATCTCCATCCGTCCTCAGGGAAGAGATCTCATCCGCCGCCTCATCTGGAATAGCGATCAAAATGTGCTTTACATATCTGAGCCCCTCAGGCACGTATACGCTGATCGTGGAGGATTCCACGTCGCTCAGTGTTTCTGGCGCCTCATCCAAAGACTCTTTTTGTTCCGCTAACTGTTCATCGTACCAAGCTTGTACCTCTTCGTCGGATACCTGCACATCTGCTGTGACAGCCTCTTTTACCTTTGTCTCAATGGTGTCTCTAATATATCCAGCCTCTAGCGCACCATTGGACACACCTGCCTGCAAGAGAGATTCCTCTAAGCGAGCATTTAGCTCCGTATCGTAATCCAGAGAAGGATCCTCCTCCACGTCCGACTGAACACTTTCTTGGTGTAGCTCAGTGAGGGATTGACCCATGGCCTCTGCATCCTCTTTGGCCTGCTGTAGTTCTTCCTCCGTCAGAGGATAAAGGCCCATTTTTTCTGCCTGTTGGCGAATGATTTCCGCCTCAATATAATCGTCCAGCAGCAGTGTCTTAGCTCTAGAGAGCAATTCCTGCCCTTCTTGCGTATCTCTATTGTCGTCCGTTATGCCGTACATCTGGTAGTAAGCATCTATATCTCTTAAAATTTCCTCTTTTTTGATCTCAACGCCGTTCACGGTGGCGACAACCTGCTCTTTATCTCTCTCTTCGTTTACAGTAATCATGGAGCAGCCTACCGCCGAAAATAGCATTCCTACTGCTAAAACGAGAATTAACATCGTTTTTAATTTTTTCATAAATCTCTCCTTTTCTTCTGCATAAACGTAAGATAAGTATACCTCATTTTACAATACAATGCAACGTCTCAGTTTGTTTAAAAGCTCTACAAGAGGCATAAGTGGGTTTTTATTGCCCGCTTTTTTCAGATCATAAATCAGCATTGGTGGATTGGTCGCCCGGAAAAGGCACGGGCTCTCTTCCATAGACAATACCCGCATCATCTTTTTCATATCCAGCTGCGTCTCTTCCGCATATTTCATCTCGATCTTATTTCCCTTTTTAATCACACTGGCAATGCCTGCCCGAAATGCATACGCCCGTATCATGCTGGTAATCATCAGATTTTCCACCTCTCGGGGCACATAGTGGAACCGGTCTTGCAGCTGTTTTTTCACATCTTTGGCTTCTTCCACGCTGGATATACTGCCGATTTTCCGGTAGATCTCCAGCTTTTCCATCTCCGAAGGAATGTAACTCTTGGGAATATAGGCCGACAGCGAGAGTTCCACCGCCGTCTCATTGGCCTTTTCCACCGGCTGGCCCATGGCCTTAGACACCTCTTGCCGCACCATATCACAGTACATGTGGTACCCCACTTGCGCCAAGTGCCCGCTCTGCTCCGGCCCTAAAATATTTCCCGCCCCGCGGATCTGCAAATCCCGCATGGCGATTTTAAATCCACTTCCTAGCTGTGTGAACTCCCGCATGGCGCTGAGCCGCTTTTGTGCCACTTCACTTAGTGAATCCTGTTTAAAATAGGTGAAATAAGCATAGGCCTTTCGGCTGGATCTGCCCACCCGCCCCTTGAGCTGGTAGAGCTGGGCGAGGCCAAACTTATCTGCCTCATATACGATAATGGTATTCACATTGGGAATGTCAATCCCCGATTCAATGATGGTGGTGCACAGCATGATATCGTATTTCTGTTCGTAA
Organism: uncultured Eubacteriales bacterium; assembly: GCA_905193725.1. GTDB lineage: Bacteria > Bacillota > Clostridia > Christensenellales > Christensenellaceae > CAJJPW01. The sequence goes on along the minus strand of CAJJPW010000023.1, from coordinate 694 downwards.
AAGTCGCCGATGGTCTGCTCAAACTCCCGCTCGGAGAGCCTGCCATGAGCCATGCAAATTCTAGCCTTAGGGGCCAACTTTTTCAGCATGGCCAATACCTCATCCATCTGGCTGATCTTTCGCACCACAAAGTACACCTGTCCCTCTCGGGCCAGCTCCCGGGTAATGGCCTCTTTGATATACGTCTGGGAAAACTCTACTACCACGCTGCTCACTTCTTTTCTATCTTCTGGCGGCGTGTCGATGGTGCTCATGTCTCGCATCCCCACCATAGCCATCTCCAGTGTCCTGGGGATGGGGGTGGCGCTCATAGTGAGCACATCCACCGTGTTTTTCAGATTCTTGATTTTTTCCTTGTGTGCCACTCCAAACCGCTGTTCTTCATCCACTATCAGCAGCCCTAGGTCCCGAAACACCACATCATTGCCCAGCAGGCGGTGGGTGCCAATGACGATATCGATGTTCCCCTCTTTGATCTTCTGTATGGTCTTTTTGTTTTCGTGGGATTGAAACCGAGAGAGCAATCCAATGGATACCGGATATCCCTCCATCCTCTGTTGAAACGTCATGTAGTGCTGCCTGGCCAGCAGCGTGGTGGGCACCAAAACTGCTACCTGCTTGGAGTCCATCACCGCTTTGAATGCAGCTCGCATGGCCACCTCTGTCTTGCCATACCCTACATCTCCCAGCAGAA
>CAJJPW010000022.1 GCA_905193725.1 uncultured Eubacteriales bacterium | reverse complement strand
TAGGAGTTATGCCGCTCCATGTAGTTTAGTTCTTCTACAGTGGCGCCAAAGATAAACATATTCTCCTCGCCCACTGCTTCACACATTTCCACGTTGGCTCCGTCCATGGTGCCCAGTGTCAATGCGCCGTTCATCATGAACTTCATATTCCCTGTGCCAGAGGCTTCCATGCCGGCGGTGGAGATCTGCTCAGAGATGTCCGCTGCTGGGATCAGCACTTCTGCTACCGATACGCCGTAATTCTCTAGGAACACCACCTGCAAAATATCCTTGGTATCTGGGTCTTGATTCACCATGTCACCCACTGCATTGATGAGGCGAATGATGTTCTTTGCCCGGGCATATCCTGGAGATGCCTTTGCCCCAAAGAAGAACACACAGGGTTGGGTAAAGGAGGTAGGATCGTGCTTTACTGTGTTATACAGCGAGATAATGTGCAACACCTTGAGCATCTGCCGCTTGTATTCGTGTAGCCGCTTGGCCTGCACATCAAACAGTGCATTCTCGTTTACCTTGACACCCTGTTTCTTCCAGACATATTCCGCCAGCCGCTTTTTATTTTGCGCCTTAACAGCAGCAAATTTCTCCACAAATTCCCTGTCTTCTGCCAGCGGCTTTATCTTTTCAAACTCCCTATAGTCTTTGATAAAATCACTGCCAATATACTCTTTTAGTAGAGCAGTAAGGCTCTGATTGGCCTTTGCCAACCACCTTCTGGGCGTGACCCCATTGGTGATCGCCAAAAACTTTTGAGGCTCGATGACATAATCATCCCGAAATAGCCGGGTCTTTAAGATGTTCCCGTGAAGCTGGGATACCCCGTTTACCTTGCCACACACTGCCACACAGAGGTTTGCCATTCGCACCTCGTTATAGGCGATAATGGACATCTTGCTGATCTTGTCAAAGTCCCCTGGATAATACTTCCACAGCTTAGCACAGTACTTCTCATTGATGGCATTGACAATGCTGTAAATCCGCGGCAACAGAGTGCGGAACATATCTGCCTGCCAACACTCCAGCGCCTCCACCATAATGGTGTGGTTGGTGTAGTTAAACACCTGGTTTACAATGTGAAACGCCTCATCCCAGCCCAGAGATTCCTCATCCATCAAAATCCGCATCAACTCTGGAATGGCAAGGGTTGGGTGGGTGTCGTTGATTTGGACCGTTACATATTCAGGCAACGTTCTCACGTCTCCATAGAGTTTTTTATGGCGTTTGACAATGCTCTGCATGGTAGCTGAGGTAAAGAAGTAAAACTGCTTTAACCGCAGCTGACGTCCTTGTGCATGGTTATCCTCTGGGTATAGCACCTTGGAGATCACCTCTGCCAGCTCTTTTTCCTCGGTGGCACGCTGATAATCCCCGCGGTTAAAATAGTCTAAGTTCAGGTCGCTCTTGGCCTTGGCGCTCCACAGCCGCAGGGTAGCCGGCGTGTTGCTCTCATACCCCACAATGGGCATGTCATAGGGGATGGCCAATACTGCATTATAGTTTTTGTGGTGGATTTTCAGCCCTTCTTCTGTCCAGCACTCCTCGATTTCACCGCCAAAACGCACCTCCACCTCTTCCTCTGGCTGTTCGATCTCCCAAACGTGTCCGGTGTCCAGCCAATCGTCCTCCAGCTCTACCTGAGCCCCTTCCAGTATTCTCTGGCGGAACAGCCCGTGCTCATATCGAATGCCGCACCCCATAGCAGGCAACTCCAGTGTGGCTAGGGATTCTAAGAAACAGGCAGCCAATCTGCCCAAGCCCCCATTGCCCAGGCCGGCGTCTTTTTCCTGCTCTTCAATCGTGTCAATATCCACCTTAAGTGTTTTGAGCGCCTCTTTATACTTGTCGTACACGTCTAAATTGATCATGTTGTTGACCAGCGCCCTGCCCATGAGAAACTCAGCGGACATGTAGTACACCCGCTTGAGTCCTTGTTTATCGATCCTCTTGTTAGCCCTCAGCCACTTATCCATGATTTCGTCCCGTACACACATGGCACAGGCTTGATAAATCTGCTCGTTAGAAGCATCGGATATGGTTTTGCCAAAATGTCTCTTTAATTTTCCTAAAATATTCACAATTTCTGCTGAACTCTTGTTTGCCAATTTCATTCCTCCATTCTTACGCTAACAGACCGTGAAAATCTGTCTTTCACGGTCTACTCTGAGAAACTCTATTTATCACGCCTGCTCTTCCTTTTTGACAAGCGTTTCAAACAACTCTCCATACTTTTTTGCCGATGCCAGGAAACTGTTGTCCTGGCTCATCCCATGCTCAATGAGCTGCCCTAAAACGATTTTGTCCTTCATAGTATTCAAAGCATACCGTATCGTATTGAGCATATCATGTGCATTGTAATTTGTAAAGGAAAAGCCATTTCCCTCACCAGTATACTTATTATATGGGAAAACGGTGTCTTTTAGTCCACCCGTCTCTCGAACGATGGGCAAAGTGCCGTACCTTAAGGCGATCATCTGGGAAATTCCACAGGGCTCAAAACGAGAGGGCATGAGGAATAAATCGCATCCCGCATAGATCTGATGGGCCAGCGCATTGTCAAAAGTGGTGCTCACCCCTACTCTGCCGTGATATTGATAAGCGGCGCGCAAAAAGAAATCCTCGTACTCCTTTTCCCCGTTGCCCAGCAGCACAAATCCCACGTTTTCTCTCATCAATTCGTCAAACACCCGTAAAATTAGGTCCAGCCCCTTTTGTGAAGTCAGGCGAGATACTACGCCAATGAGCGGCGTGTCCAGCGGCATATTGAGATCCATTCGCTCCATGAGCGCCTTTTTATCCTGGTATTTGCCCTCTAAATCATCCTTAGTATACTGATATGGAATGAGCCTATCTGTGCTTGGATCATACTCCTCCACATCCATCCCATTGAGGATCCCCACAATGTCGTCTCTGCGCTTAGAGAGCATCCCCTCCATGCCTTCCGCAAAGTAGGGATACTGAATTTCCTGAGCATACGTGGGGCTCACCGTGCAGATCTTGTCCGCAAACACCAGTGCCCCTTTCAGCAAATTGGCACACCCATAAGCCTCCAGCGTTTCAGAAGTGAAATACTCATTGGGAAGGCCGGTGAGCCGCTGCAAAAAGGGAATGCCCATCTTTCCCTGATACATCAGGTTGTGGATGGTAAATACTGTTTTTATTCCCCCTTGGGGCGCGCCCCCATATTGGGCCTTGATGAGCACTGGGATCAGCGCCGCCTGCCAGTCGTTTGCCTGAATCACATCGGGAATAAACCCAATGAGGGGCAGTGACTCCAGCACTGCTCGGGAAAAGAAGATGTATTGCTCGCTCTCCAGATCCCCTCCCTTATAGATCTCAAAGCCAAAGAATTGCTCGTTGTCCACAAAGTAATAGGTAACGCCACCCATTTCCAGCTTTTCTATGCCCACAAACTTGCTCTCTTGGCCCAGCAGCACGGTAAAGCTACACACATGTTCCATCTGATGCCCGTATTTTTCCTTGATGATACGGTGCAGTGGCAGCATTACCCGGGCGTCGTAGCCCAACTTCACCAGCTCTCTGGGCAGTGTGCCCAACACATCGGCCAAACCACCCGTCTTTGCAAAGGGCACACACTCCGAACCTACTGCCAGTATTGTGGGTTTTATTGCATTTTCCATTAAACTACTGCTCCTTTGCGAATAATCACAGGGAATCCATCGCTCCCTATGAGCCGCTTTCCTGTGCGAATGTGCACCTGCTTATCCAGTATCACATTCTCTAAATAGCTATTTTGATACACTTCACTGTCCTGCATCACAATGCTGTTTTTGATCACAGAACCTGGCTCCACTCGAACGCCCCGGAACAGGATGGAGTTCTCCACCGTGCCCTCAATGATGCAGCCGTTTGCCACTAGGCTATTGGATACCTTAGCGCTGCTGCCGTATTTTGCAGGCACTTCGTCCTTGATCTTTGTGAGAATGGGATTTTCGGTGTAAAACAGCTCTTTTTGCACGTCCTCTTTTAAGAAGTCCATGTTCATTTGGAAGTAAGAAGCCACGTTGTGCAGACGACCCACATATCCCTTATGCTCTACTCCTCGAATGTTCAGTCGATTGAGGTTGGCAATCAGCACATCCCGCACCAGGCTGCTCTTTCCTCTGGCAGAGGCCTCTTCCACTAAGTATTCTAACAGGTCTTTGCGCATCAGGTAGATGTCCATCCCCGCCTTGAGATACTTGGGCGCATGGGAGTTGATCTCCATATCAATTACCCGGCCCGTCTCGTCCACCTCTAAGCGAATGTCCTTAAACATGTTATCCTCCGGCTCCAGATTGGGCAGTACATTGTATAACAAGGTGATATCCGCTCCACTTGACAGATGCTCATGAATTAGTTCATCGTATGTAGTGTTGCAGATGGTATAAGAGCCAGTGAGCAGGCAGTACTGCTGTTTTGCCCGCCGTACATAGGCCATTACGTTTTTAATGGCGTCCACATATCCTCTATATTGTCCGGTATTTTGGTAGGTGTCAAAGGGCGGCAGTACAAATAAACCGTCGTTCTTTCTGCTCAGGTCCCACTCTTTGCCGGATCCTAAGTGGTCCATGAGGGAATGGTAGTTCTTTTGCGTTATCACGCCGATATTCCGAATCCCCGTATTTACCATATTGGAAAGTGCAAAGTCAATGGCCCGGTATTTGCCCCCTAAAGGCAGGGCCCCCAACGCCCTCATATAGACCAGATCTCTTAAATTCATGTTGTTCTCGCCGGCATAAATCAAGCCAAATACGTTTTTTGCCATTTTACTCCACCTCCCCATTCACTTTCATGCCAGGAAGAATCGTCGTTCCCGCCATGATTCGGCATCCATCGCCAATATACGCGTGATTGCCAATCACCGTGATCTCGCTCTCGTCGCCAATCACCGTCTTATCGCCTATCTGGCCGCCTTCATCGATAATGCTCTTGTAGACAGCCGTCCCATGCCCAATCACGGAGTTTTGCATGATGATGCTGTCTTTGATTTCCGCACCCTCTTGGACGACTACGCCTGGGAATAAAATGCTGTTTTGAATATTTCCATACACATGGCATCCTTCAGAGATGATCGAGTTGTGCACCATCGCCTTTCCCCCAATGAAATGCGGAGGTTTATTGGGGTTCTTACTGTAGATTTTCCAGTTCTCGTCGTGGAGATCCAGCGCTGGATCGGGCAACAGCAGCTCCATATTGGCCTCCCAAAGGCTCTGCACGGTACCCACATCTTTCCAGTATCCCTTAAAGGGATAGGCATACATGGCTTCTCCTCCGTCTAACATAGCGGGGATGATGTTCTTGCCAAAGTCGTTAGAGGTGTCCTCCATCTCGTTATCCCGTTTTAAGTACTCCTTGACCACGCTCCAGGTGAATACGTACACGCCCATAGAAGCCTTGTTGCTCTTTGGCACTTCTGGCTTTTCCTCAAATTCCACAATGCGAAGATCGTCGTCTGTATTCATAATGCCAAAACGGCTGGCCTCTTCAATGGGCACTTCGATGACGGCAATGGTGGCATCCGCCCCCTTCTTCACGTGGAATTCGATCATGGCGCTGTAGTCCATTTTATAAATATGGTCTCCCGATAGCACAAGGATATATTCCGGGTCGTAACTATCGATAAAATTTCTATTTTGATAGATGGCATTGGCTGTGCCAGAATACCACTCGCCCTTTTTTCCTGCCACATAGGGCGGCAATACAAAGGTCCCGCCATTCATGCCATCTAGATCCCATGGCGCTCCTGTGCCGATGTACGAGTTGAGCTCCAAGGGCTGGTATTGCGTCAAAACGCCTACGGTATCTATTCCCGAATTGCAGCAATTGGACAGCGGAAAATCGATGATCCGGTATCTTCCTCCATAGGGTACTGCTGGCTTTGCCCGGTGGGTTATCAGTACCCCCAATCTGCTGCCCTGTCCTCCCGCTAACAGCATTGCTACACACTTTTTTTTCATGTTTTCTCCCTCACAGTCTTATTATTGCTCTTTTGGTGTGAATTCAAAGAATACGCCCCCCAGTGCCGGCATGTTCACTCTGGCGCTAAAAGGCTTCCCTCCCCAAGGTTCTTCTTTGGCCATAAGCGGCTCAGGATTGACAAATCCCCTGCCGCCAAATTTCACATGGTCAGAGTTCAACAGCTCTTTGAGCACCCCTTCACAGGGCAGTGCGATGGGATATAAGTCCCTAGCCACTGGTGTAAAGTTGGCCGCAAACACGATATACTTGCGTTTGCCTCTCCATTTTTTCGATCTTCTCATAAATGCAATCGTGCTGGTATCCTTATCCTCTACATTGAGCCACTCAAATCCCTCCCAGCGGTCGTCGATCTGGTATAGGGCTCTGCTATTTTTATATAGCCGGTTGAGAGCCGCTACATATTGCTGTAACGTCCTATGAGAATCGTATTCCAGCAGGAACCAATCCAATTGCTTTGCATAGTCCCACTCTATAAATTGACCAAATTCATCGCCCATAAACATGAGTTTTTTCCCAGGATGTGCATATTGAAAGCTGTATAGGGTTTTGAGCGATGCGAATTTGTCCTCGTAGTTGCCGAACATCTTGTCGATCATAGAGCGCTTGCCGTGGACTACTTCGTCGTGGGAATAGGGCAAAATGAAATTCTCTGTAAATGCGTAAAACATGGAGAACGTCAGCTTATCGTGGCTCCCCTTTCGGTATACAGGGTCCATCTCCATATACTCCAAGGTGTCGTGCATAAATCCCATGTTCCACTTATAGGTGAACCCCAGACCGCCATCTGCCGGCGGCATCGTCACCAGCGGATACGCCGTAGACTCCTCGGCGATCATCATCGTACCCTTATAGCAAGTGAGCACTACGCTGTTGAGCTTGCGCAAAAAGTCAATGGCTCCCAGGTTTAAATTGCCTCCATCTTTGTTGGGGATGTACTCGTCCTTTCCATAGTCCAGGTAGAGCATTGCGCTCACTGCATCCACCCGCAGTCCATCAATATGGTATTCCTCCATAAAATACACCGCATTGGATACCAAAAAGCTCTGTACCTCTGCTCTCTCATAGTTGTAGAGCATGGTACCCCACTGGGGCTGCTCCCCCTGCAGAGGGTTTTCGTGCTCATAGAGGCTGGTACCATCGAATTTCCGCAGACCATGAGAATCTCTTGGAAAGTGCGCTGGCACCCAATCTAAAATCACGCCTATCCCGCCGCTGTGCAGATGATCCACAAAGTACATAAAGTCCTGAGGCGTACCGTATCTGGAATTAATAGAGTAATACCCTGTGATCTGATATCCCCACGACATGTCCAGTGGATATTCCATTACCGGCATGATCTCCACATGGGTGTACCCCATCTTTTTCACATATTCCAGCAAAAGATCCGCAACCTCTCGGTAGTTTAGAAAACTGCCATCCTCCCTTTTCATCCAAGAGCCAATGTGCAGTTCGTAGATGGACATTGGGCTGGAGAACACGTCTCTTTTCTGCCTCTTTTGTAGATATGCCCCATCCGACCACTCAAAACCGCCCATGTTCCAAACTTTGGACGCGGTCCCCGGCCGCACTTCGCTGTAAAACGCAAAGGGATCGCTCTTCAAAAAGCGCCCCGAATCTCCATACCCCAAAATGGAGTATTTGTAGAGATCTCCGTCCTTGAGCCCTTTGATATAAGCCACCCACACGCCGCCGCTAATCTGCTTCATGGGGTTCTGTCTCTCATCCCAGTCGTTAAAGTCGCCCACTACACTGACGCTTTGGGCACATGGCGCCCACACGCAAAACCGATAGGCCTTGTGTTCTCTATCGTAATGGCATCCAAAGAGCAAATAGGCCTTTTGCGCCTCTCCTATATTAAAAAGATAAATGTCATTGTTATTTAGTAAAATATCCTTCATGGATCCGCCTTCTGTAATTTTTTATTGCGGTGCAGTTTTCTTTTGGATCTTTGCACCTGCCCTGTTAGAAAAACTTAGGTTACAAGGGCCGAGGCCCTGTAACCTAATATTCAAAGATAAATGTGCTGTCCGGCGCCTTTCTCTGGGATAACTCTTTGGCCTTTTCCTCGTATCCCTTTCTGCCCATAAGTGCAAAGGTGGCAATCTTGCCCTCTTCTACCCCTGGCTGATCAAAGGCGTTGATTCTCAAGAACTCGCCTTCTGCTGCCGTGGCCATCTCCAGCACCGAGAACAGAGCGCCCACCGTGTACTCATCCAGCTTGTGGAGCTTGATCTTCATATTCATTTTGCCCGCTTTGGTGATGGCATATTCGGTGGCCGTCCTCTCCGAGGCGATGAGCTTGTTAAAGGTCTGCCCCGAGAGATACGCCGCGTCGTACATGTTAATCGGCGTATTTGGTATGGTGAGGCTGGTGTTGAAGTTCTCCACCTCGATAAAGGCGATGATCTTATCAAAGGGCCCTTCGGTGTACAATTGAATCTGTGAGTGCTGGTCAGTAACGCCTAGCGCCCGAACAGGCGTCTGTCCCACATTTACCGTGTTTCCATCGAAGTCCACTGCTTTTCCTAGGGACTCTGCCCAGAGCTGAGCATACCACTCAGCCATCGTCGCCAGCCCGTCGGAATAGGGCAGCATGACCGAGATGTTTACACCCTTTTGCATGGCGATGTAATAGAGCATCGCATACATATACGCCGGGTTTTCCTCCACATTTTCATTGCTGCAAATGGTATCCATATCCCCTGCCCCTTTGAGCAGCGCACGAACGTCCAGCCCCAATACCGCAGCGGAGAGCAGCCCTACCGGGCACAGCACGGAAAATCTGCCGCCAGTGCCTTCCGGCACCACAAAGGAGCTCCAGCCCTGGTCGTCCACAATTTTCTTGAGGATGCCGGTTTCTTTATCCGTGGTAAACACGAAATTTTTCTTAAAGTCGCTTCCCAGTTCCTGCTCCACTTTGCCCATGGCCGTCATAAACTGCGTCATGGTCTCCACGGTATTCCCCGACTTGGTGATCACGTGGAAACAGGTCTTTTTGGGATCGATCACATCAAAGAGCGCGTTCAGTCCGTCAGGATCTACATTGTCCACCACATAAAATCTGGGGCCGCCTCGCTTTTCAGCCGGCAATTCGTTGTATTTCAAATGCTTTAAGGCAGTAAACAGCGCTTTCGATCCCAGTGCCGAACCACCAATGCCAAATACTACAAAGCTCTCAAAGTTTTCCCGAATGCGCTTTGCCTCTTTTTCAATATCCTGTACGATTTCCTCTTGGTTAAAGGGCAAATCCCGCCAGGTATTCATTGGGCGTTTACTGCAAACACCTTGGTGAACCTTTCCTATCAGCTTTTTGGCCTCACAAATCTCCTCCATGGTAATGCCATGGGCGCCAATGTTCTTTTCCAGCATGTTGTTAAAGTCCAGTGTAATACAGCTTTCCTTCATTCGTACATCCTCCTATCATTTTATATGTGCAATCAATATAATACACTTATTATGTATGTTACAGAATTTGCCTTTATGAATTCATATTTTTATCATATACCGTAGGTTTTGAAAAATCTGAATATTTTTCTCGAGATCTTTTCAATCTCCAACCGAAAGGATATTAGAAATTATTGGTATTATAAAAATATATTCTATATAAAACGCATTTTTCCTGCAACACATTTTCAATTTATATCATACATTCGGCATTTACATCTAATACAATGTATACCGTATCACTCATTCCCTTTGCAAGACCATCTTACTGTAGTTCTTTTCATGATGATGCGCATTTTTGCCTTCTAACGCCACTTCAATGGGATTATTTCATCGCCAGGCTATCCCTATTTTGATTCCTCCCATAGATCTCAGTCCATTTTTTTAGCGCCGTAAAATGCTTCATATTCAGTTCTTCTTCCAGCAGTCGAAACGCCCAATTTTGGTCGCTCACTGTAGATGGTGTATTCATCCGGCATTCGCTGCCCAGACCTAGGATGTCCTGAGCGGGTAAAATGCACCAGTTGCCGCTGCTGGCTAGGGCCATCCGCACCAGGGTTTGACTCACGTCTTTGGGCCGTTCCCCCACATATTCGTGGAAAAAGCCCTTTGCCTTTTTGTCCAGCTTTTGATACCAACCCACTGCCGTGTCATTGTCATGTGTGCCCGTGTAGACCACACAGTTTTTATCGTATTGATAGGGCAGATAAATGCTGGATTTGGACTCGTCAAAGGCAAATTCCAATACCTTGGTGCCAGGATATCCACATTTGTCTAGCAGGTCAAACACCTCCCAGGTGAGATACCCCAAATCCTCCACCATCAGGGGAAGAGGTCCTAGAGCGGCTGAAAGCGCATCAAAAAGGCCCTTGCCCGGCCCGTTTTTCCACACGCCGTCCTTGGCAGTAGTAGCGCCCGCCGGTACGGAAAAATAAGAGGCAAATCCTCTAAAGTGATCCAGTCTCACCACATCATATAACTTCATCATATGGGCCATGCGCATCACCCACCAGCCATATCCCGACTGAGCGAGCATATCCCAGCGATAGGTTGGGTTTCCCCACACTTGTCCATCTGGCGCATAGGCATCCGGCGGGCAGCCTGCAATTTCATCTAGATTGAATATCTGAGGATGCGTCCACACATCTGCACTGTCTGCCGAAACATAGATGGGCAAATCTCCAATGATGGAGATCCCTTTATCGTTCGCATAAGCCTTGAGTTTTGTCCACTGCATGGCAAATAAAAACTGCTCAAAGCGATACTCCTCGATCTCCTGCTGGAGCTCTTTGGCTAGCTTCATGAGAGTCCCCGGCTCCCGGAGGCGAACGTTTTCCTCCCATTCCTGCAAGGGAAGGCCATAGTGATCTTTTAGCGCTGCAAACATGGCATAGTCAAATAGCCAGTGGTTATTGCTCTCCTTAAAATCTGCAAATTCCCTTTGAAATTTTGGGATGCCTCTCTCACAGGCCCGCTTTAACAGCTGCTTGCGAGAAGCCTTGACAGCCTCATAATTCACCAGTCTTCCATTCTCTACGGGGAATTCCTCCAGCTCCTTAGCAGTCAAAAGTCTGAGCCTACGCAGTTCCTCCAAATCGATAAAATACGGGTTTCCTGCGAATGTGCTAATGCTCTGGTAAGGTGAATTCCCATACCCTGTGGGGTTGAGGGGCAAAATCTGCCAATACCTCTGGCCTGCCTTTTTGAGCAAATCCACCCATTTATACGCGTTCTTTCCCAGGCTTCCTATCCCATTTCCACCTGGCAGTGAAGAAATATGAAGCAAAACACCGCTTGCTCGATTCATTTCTTACCTCCTATATATTTGCTATATAGCAAATTTTCACTTGCTTTTCCTCTCACTAGGCGCCCATTTAGTATACGTATATTTCCAAAGGAAAATTCCTATGATCCAATATACAAAACTTCTCTTCAAACGACAAAAAGCGCTTTTTAGCGCCTTTTCATTTTCCATATTGCTCTTCTTACTTAAAACACCAGTGCACACTTTCGTACGTTCACACGCCTCTATTGTATTACGCAGATCCTTTTTCCGGGCGCTATCTTACCTGCGACTGCTCCATCGCGCTCTTTCCAAATTGTCAATATACACTCTTTATTTAAGTAAATTCGACGTCGCCCCATGAATATCCTTTTATTTCCAAACATTTGCAGTTATTTCCCACACATTTTACACAACATTTACATAACTTCACAAAAGAGCAATTAAAAAGCCTGGGCATCAAACCCAGGCAACTTTCATACAATATGCGTTTCTCTCCATCAGCCATGTAGCTGATGAGATGGATACAACAATATTGAACTAGTGTTTTCTTTTTCTAGCAGCTTCTGCTTTTTTCTTTCTCTTTACGCTTGGTTTTTCATAGTGCTCACGCTTTCTGATCTCAGCCAAAACGCCTGCTCTTGCGCATTTGCGTTTGAATCTTCTCAGAGCACTCTCCAGTGTCTCGTTTTCACCGACGCGAATCTCAGCCATTTGTTTCCCTCCCTCCATATTCAACTATCAAAATAGTTGGGAGTATTTAAAACACAAGAGTATTATAGTACACTTGGTTTTTCTAGTCAATACTTATTTTTGTCCCACTGGCGGCTTTTTCCCCAGTCTCAGCGGTTTTTCTGCCGGCTTTATGCCCAAATCTCCCTGGGATAGCGGATAGCGTCCTTCGTAGTTCCTGCCAGCGGCCCCACGCCAACCTGCAATTCCCACGGGAAATGCACACAAGCACCAACAGCGCTGACAAATAAAAGGCCCTGTTGGGCATTTCCCACAGCTCCACGTTCTGCCGATCATAGACGCAGGAACGCTGTGGATCATTGCCATAACATCAAGGAGTCAGCAACAAGCGCGTAACCCCTACCAAACTTCCATTTCCAGGAGATCAAATATCTGGCCTTCTCCCCTTAGGCAAATGAAATCCTCGTGTCCCGCCAGATCAGTAGCCCGCCAGATCAGTAGCCCCCTTCATCAGCCGGGAGGCCAAGTCATATCCCTTCCACCTAGCAGATGAAAGTGCAGATGGTTTACCGTCTGCCCCCCTTGCTCACCGGTGTTCACCACCAGCCGGAATCCCTTTTCCTCCAAACCATACTCCCTAGCCAGCAGGCAAACAGCCTTGTGGATTTCCTCTAAATAGATGTAATCCTCCTGTCCTAGATGAATAAAGGATTGGATATGCTTTTTGGGAATCACCAAAATGTGTACTGGCGCTTTTTTGTCTATATCGTGAAAAGCCAGCACATATTCGTTTTCATATGCCTTGTTGCTAGGGATTTCCCCCTTTATGATCTTGCAAAAGATACAATCATCCATTTGCTATTCCTCCGTTTCTCCAATCAAAACTCCGTCCTCTAACCTATTTATTATAACATTTTTTAGGGAGTTGTGGCCACCTTTTGCCTTAACTTTGCAATAATTTTTTGTATATCCTGTAAAAAAGCCATCCTCTGCCGGCTCTTCCAGCAATACCTGCTGCCTCGTTCCCACCATGCTCTCAAGATATTTTCTCTCCATCTGCCTGCCCAATGCGATGAGCCGCTCAGCTCTTGCCTTTCTCTCATACACTGGTACGCTTCCCTCCATGGTCGCCGCCTTCGTACCTTCCCGCTCTGAATAGGGAAATACGTGGAGATGAGCAAAGCCAATCTGCTGGGCAAATGCCAAAGTGGTCTCAAAATCCTGTTCCGTTTCTCCAGGAAATCCCGTCATAATGTCGGTGGTAATGGCCGGATGAGCAAAGTACTGCCGCAGTGTGGAGACGATTTGGGCGTACTGGCTTGTAGTATATCGCCTGCCCATGCGCTCAAGCACACTATCGCAACCGCTTTGCAGCGAGATATGAAAGTGATCACAGAGTTTTTCCATGGAGGCAATTTGCGCGATAAAATCCTGCTGCAAAATGCCCGGCTCTAATGATCCCAGCCGAATCCTCTCAATTCCCTCTACTTGATGCACAGCGGCAATGACCTCCAACAGGCCAATATTCTCTGGCAAGTCGATGCCATAGGAGGCGATGTGAATGCCGGTAAACACCAGCTCTTTTACCCCGTTGCCCGCCAGCCGCTTTGCCTCGTCTACAATGCTCTGAAGGCTACGAGAGCGCACCGGCCCTCTGGCATAGGGGATGATGCAGTAAGTACAGAAGTTGTTGCACCCCTCACAGATCTTCACATATCCTCTAGTCTTTTCTCCGGTTTTACTGATCTGAAGCTCCTCGAACACTCTCTGGCCTAAAATGGGCTTTACTTTGTTGAGCTTTTTCTGCTGCTCCAGCGCTTCCTCAATATAAGAGACGATCTGCCCTCTCTGCTGGTTGCCGATCACCAGATCAATTTCCTCTTGGGCCAGTAGCTCCTCGGATGCTCTTTGGGCCAAACACCCGCATACGCAAATAAGGGCATCGCCATTTTTTCGCTTTGCCCGCTTGATCATCTGTCTGGATTTTTTGTCTGCCACATTGGTAACTGTGCATGTGTTGATGATATAAATATCCGCTGGATTCTCAAAGTCCGTCAGCTCAAAACCACTCTGGACGAGAAGCTCTGTCATCGCCTCGGAATCGTATTGGTTTACCTTGCAGCCCAGCGTGCATATTGCCACTTTTTTTTTCAAAAATGTCTTACTCCATTCATCTGCTCTATCTGCTGATACCTTGCAGTAACGCCTTTTGGTCTATTCCTCTTCCAGCGTCATTTCGTCCATCTCATACATGGTACAGCCAATCAGCGTCAACGCTGCCGTCTCCGCCCGCAAAATCCGCTTCCCCAGCGTCACTGCCTGAGCCCCTGCTCCCATGAGCTGTTCTGCCTCTTTTTCGGTAAAACCACCCTCTGGGCCGCAAATCAGGCCAATTTGGTGGATATCCGGGTGTGCCTGTTGCAATACCTGCTTGATGGGCTGGCCCCCGCTTTCGTAGGCAAATACCACCAATGGGGTATCTGCCACTCGTTTTACGAGCGTTTCTAAAGAAATGGGCTGCTCGACGGCCAAAGGAACTACTCGTCTACACTGCTTCACTGCCTCTATGCTGGCCCGGTGCAACTTGTTTGTGAATTTTTCATAAGCAGCTTTTTGCGGGATCTTCACACATCTCTCTGTCAAAACCGGCACCAAGGCAGCTGCCCCTAGCTCGGTCGCTTTAGAAGCGATAAACTCCATCTTGTCCGTCTTCAGGCAAGCCTGATACAGGGTGATTTTGGTTTTGGCTTCCACCTCCGGCCGCCGCATCTCCAAAATCTTCCCGGTGACGCCTTTTTTGTCCACCCCATCGATCTCGCAGACGTATTCGTTGCCGCTGCCATCTAGGGCAATCACCTGATCCCTTTCTCCCAGGCGCAGCACGCGAATCATATGCCTTGCTTCCTCTTCGTCAAAATACACGATGCCATTTTCAATACAGTGTGTATAAAATCTTCTCATCAGTTTTTGGATTTGCAGGCTACTGCTCTCCATTCTCCCATTTCCAGAATATTAATAATGCGGTACTCATTCTCTTCCAATGCACTGAGCACTTCATCTAAACGACTGTCGATAATGCCCGAACAGATGAACATGCCCCGATGGCGCAAGAACTTGTCCACCATGGGAGCCAAGCGGATGATCACATCTGCAATGATGTTCGCCACCACAATATCCGCCTTGTCAAACTCCACCTTGTCCAGCAAATCGGACTGAATCGCCGTTACGATCTGTCCACACCCATTTTTTTGGACGTTTTCCCTGGTAACTTCTACGCTGATAGGATCTTTATCCAGAGCAAGTACACTTTTAGCGCCCAACTTAGCACTCACCACCGAAAGAATTCCCGAGCCGCAGCCCACATCAATTACTCGGCCGCCCTCTTCTAAAAACTCCTCTAGCAGCTTAATACACATCTTGGTGGTCTCGTGTGTGCCCGTGCCAAAAGCCATCCCCGGGTCCATCTCGATGACAATCTCATCAGGCTCCGCAGGGTTGTACTCCTCCCACGTGGGTTTTATCGTAATAAAATCAGAGACGCGGGTTGGTTTAAAGTACTTTTTCCATTCATTTTCAAAGTCGCTGTTATTGATCTCCTCTGTGGAAACCTCTAAAGAGCCCAGGGGCACTCCCAAATCCATTTGGCGGAACTCCTCCAATTTGTTCTGCAAGACCGCTATCATATTTTGGGTATCCTGGTCGTCTGGGAAATAAGAACTAATGGTAAAGCCAGCCTCATTTAACTTCTCCACCAAATTATCATCAATATAATCCCAAGGACATTCCTCTTGATCATGAGTTGGATATGCTCCTCCGCTAATCTCCACACCCTGTGCGCCAAGGTTCATCAGCGCTTCACTGACGATCTCGCTGGCCTCATTTGTCGTATGAACTGTTACTTTAATCCAATCCATTGTTATCCCTCAATTCTCATCACAACATGTTATGCTTCTGCTCAAACCAGTTGTCCCTGCAACCAAAAGCAAGCTACCTCTTAGTATACATTTTACTGAGGTCTTTGCCAATATACTTTGTCACCTTTTGCCAAAAAATCCTTTGTTGTGTCTATTTTTGGGCGTCAGTGTGCCGTCGAATTCCCGCAAAAGCTCTTTTTGCTTTTCAGATAACTTCTTTGGCACTTCCACATTTACCTTGACAAACAGATCTCCCTTTTTATTGGAGCGCAAATATGGAATTCCCTTATCTCGCAAACGGAATACCGTGCCCGTCTGTGTCCCCTCGGGCATTTTGTACTTCACTGTCGAATCCAGAGTGGGCACACTGAGCTCATCTCCTAGCGCCGCCTGCACAAAGGAAATAGGCATATCTAAGTAAAGATTATATCCCTCTCTGCGGAACAGCTTATGGGGCAATACAGTGATGTATAACAGCAAATCCCCATTGGGGCCACCTCGTTTACCACAATGGCCTTCTCCCCGCAAGGTGATGACTTGGCCGTTGTCAATCCCCGCTGGAATATTGATCTGAATGGTGGCCGTCTTAGACACTCTTCCGCTGCCCCCGCATTTGTCACAAGGACTTTCCACTATTGTACCCTCACCACCGCAAGTATGGCAAGTAGAAACATTCATGAAACTCCCAAACATGGTATTTTGCTGCTGGCGTATCTGTCCCGTTCCGCCACAAGTGGGGCATGTTTTCCGGCTGGTTCCCTTTTTCGCGCCACTGCCACCGCATTCCTTACAAGTCTCCTGCCGGCGCACAGTTACGGACTTCTTCGCGCCAAATGCCGCCTCTTCAAAGGAAATGGTCATAGAAGACTCAATATCAGCTCCCTGCTGGGGGCCGTTAGAGGCTTGCCTGCTTCTAGTTGAACCACCTGTAAACATGTCAAAAATGTCTTCAAAGCCACCGAAACCGCCAAAGCCACCAAAATGTCCGCCAAAGATGTCTCCAAACTGTGAGAAAATATCGTCCATAGACATTCCTCCGCCAAAGCCACCGCCCTGCGAAGCCCCTCCCACTCCGGCATGACCGAACTGGTCATAACGCTGGCGTTTCTGAGGATCGCTCAGTACATCATACGCTTCAGCAGCTTCCTTGAAGTTCTCTTCAGCCTGCTTGTCACCCGGATTCTTGTCGGGGTGATATTGAATCGCTTTCTTGCGGTAGGCTTTTTTAATTTCTTCTACTGTGGCTGTCTTTGTTACCTCCAGTACTTCATAATAGTCTCTTTTCTCTGCCATGCTTTTATTGATTCAAGTTCTTCTTATTCTCCAACTACCACTTTGGCGTGACGGAGTACTTTATCGTTCAATGTATATCCCGTCTGTACGCAATCCAGAATTTTACCTT
>CAJJPW010000021.1 GCA_905193725.1 uncultured Eubacteriales bacterium | reverse complement strand
CCTGACGCTGCATGTTGCAGCCCATCAGGGCGCGGGTAGCGTCGTCGTTCTCCAGGAAGGGGATCATGGAGGTGGACACGGAGACCACCTGACGGGGGCTGACGTCGATCAGATCCACCTTGGTCTTGGGCACCTGAATGATCTCGGCCTTGTCGCGGACGGCCACGTTGTCGTTGACGAAGGTGCCGTCCTCGTTCAGAGGCTCGTTGGCCTGTGCCACCAGATAGAAGTCTTCTTCATCGGCGGTCATATAGACCACCTCGTCGGTGACATACTGATCCGTGACCTTGCCATTCTCGTCATACACGCGCTTCACCTTGCGGTAGGGCGCCTCGATAAAGCCGTAATCCGAGATTTTGGCATAGGTGGTCAGGTAGGAAATCAGACCGATGTTCGGACCTTCTGGCGTC
This sequence comes from uncultured Eubacteriales bacterium, assembly GCA_905193725.1. Classification (GTDB taxonomy): domain Bacteria; phylum Bacillota; class Clostridia; order Christensenellales; family Christensenellaceae; genus CAJJPW01. The sequence goes on along the minus strand of CAJJPW010000021.1, from coordinate 17,088 downwards.
TCAATCGGGCACATTCTTCCATAGTGAGAGTGGTGAACGTCCCGCACGTCAAAGCTCGCTCTATCTCTGTTAAGACCCCCTGGGCCTAACGCACTGAGCCTCCGCTTGTGAGTCAATTCTGCTAGTGGATTGGTCTGGTCCATAAACTGGGATAGCTGTGAGGAGCCAAAGAACTCCTTGATGGCAGCTGTAACCGGCCGAATATTGATCAGGTTAGAAGGGGTGGCCAGATCCATATCCTGAATGGACATTCTCTCCCGCACCACTCTCTCTAATCTGGAAAGGCCTACCCGGATCTGGTTTTGCAGAAGTTCTCCCACCGAGCGAATTCTCCGATTTCCCAAATGGTCGATATCGTCTTTAAAGCCAATGCCGTATTTTAACCCCAGTAAATAACTCACTGAAGCAAACATATCATCCACAATGATGTGTTTGGGGATTAGTGTAGAAATATTATTTTTCAGCTCTTCTTTGAGTTTTTCTTCATCCGAGCCGCATTCCTGTAAAATCTCCTGGAAAGCAGGAAAATATACGTATTCATTTAAGCCCACTTCCAGAGGATCAAAGCTTAAGTGTACCGCTGGGTCTACAAAATTGTTTCCCGCCACGCGGACCACTTTATCTTCTATTTGAATATCCACCTGATTGATGCCAGCATTTTGGATCTGCTCGGCGATTTCTTTGGTGATTTTCTCGCCTTTTTGCACGAGCAATTCGCCAGTGGTCTTATCTACGATGTTTTCTGCCGCCTGGTAATCCCGAATTCTTCTGGCCAGAGATAGTTTTTTGTTGAACTTATATCGCCCTACTCTAGCAAGGTCATACCGCTTATTGTCAAAAAACAGCGAGTTGATCAGCATACTGGCACTTTCCACAGTAGGTGGTTCGCCAGGGCGCAGCCGTTTGTAGATCTCAATGAGGCCCTCTTGCTGCTGGGCTGTGCTGTCCTTTTTAAAGGTTGCCTCCAGATTTTCATCCTCTCCAAAGAAGTCGATAATCTGTTGGTTGGTTCCCAGACCCATTGTGCGCAACAGCACGGTAAGGGGCAACTTTCTGGTTCTGTCCACCCGCACCCAAAGGCAATCGTTGGAATCCGTCTCATATTCCAGCCAAGCACCTCTGTTCGGGATGACGGTAGCGGAAAACAGCTCTTTACCAGTCTTGTCGATGACAGAGTCGTAATAGACGCCAGGAGAGCGGACCAACTGGCTGACAATAACTCTCTCTGCACCGTTGATGACGAACGTTCCCTTTTCGGTCATCAGCGGGAAGTCACCCATAAAGACCTCTTGCACTTTGACTTCGCCAGTTTCCTTGTTGATGAGCCGCACCACAACTTTGAGGGGAGCAGCGTAGTTTACGTCCCTCTCTTTGCACTCTTCCACGTCGTACTTGGGCTCATCTTTGATATAATGGTCGATAAATTCTAAAGCCAGATTTTCTGAATAATCTGTGATTGGTGAAATGTCTTGTAGAACTTCCCGCAATCCCTGATCCAAAAACCGCTTATAGGAATCCTTTTGAATTTCGATCAAGTCAGGCATTGCAAGCGCTTCTTCAATTTTAGAGAAGCTCATTCTCTTTGTTTTGCCGATTTGGACTTCATGCACCATAAGTGTAACCACTCCTATTTATAATAAAAATGCAAAATTATGCTCAAAACTCTCCAGCATACCTCATGGTAGTATGCTATCCTAGTCTGCCACAATAACCATACAGAGCTAAGACACTTATAAAAACATTGTTAACAAAGCAGCAAAATTTATATACTTTATTTTCAATAATTTTTATATCCCTATAAATACACAAAATCGTGTATTGTTTTTCCAGGTTATACAATATATAATGGCATAGTACCCGCAGTATAACCATACTAATGTAATTTATTATGTTAGCATACCTTTTTTATAATGTCAACCGATATTTTGTAACAATTTTTAGATTGCTCAAATAAATTCGCTCTTTCTGTACCCTTTTTCTCATAAACAAAAGCATCTGGGGAAAGCTAATATCGTCAACTTGTAAGAGAGGATGGAAGTGAATTATGGCAAAATCAATTTGTACCTCCTGCAATCAGGAGTTTAACCGCAGATCTCTGCTCCACTGTCAAAATTGCAGTAGCTCTATCTGCCCCTCATGTTATGAGGCAAACGACGGATATTGCACGAGGTGCATGCACCAGTTGGACAGTTTTGAATATTAAAAAATTGGCAAAAGAAAAGTTCCCTCTCTAGTAAGGGAACTTCTTTTCCTATCTATTGTTCTTTTTTCTCATCCTTCGGCTCGCTAACCGGCGCTTTCTCAATCTGTTCTTCTGGCAGATCATCATTTTGCTTAGCATCCATTGGTTGCTCAGATTGTTCTTCTGACTCCATGCCAACTACCTGCTGCCCCTGCTCATTGGATGCGTTTTCTTCTTGTACTGCTTCCGCTTTTGCCTCGGCACATTCTCCAAGGCCCTTGGCAAAGAATTCCTCTCCCTTTACTTTGCGCAAAACGAGAATGATCACACCTAATGCCACAATGAATAGGCTGATAAACTGTGAGGTGGAAAGCGGTCCTACGCTTCCCCTGGGATCTGAAGAACTCAATGATAAACCGCCAAACGCCATACCCAATAAAGTAAATGGCCAGCGCTGTGCCCCGCTTTTTGCTCTTTTTTATGATGATCAGCAATACCACCGTAAACACCAGCAAAAAGGCCGTTTCAAAAAGCTGGGTAGGCAGGAGTTTCACACCCGCTGGAGCAATGCCCCCTTCTGGATAGCATACCCCTAAAGGGCTATCTGTTGGCGCGCCATAGCAGCAGCCCGCCAAAAAGCAGCCCACTCTGCCAAAGGCCTGTCCAATGGCGATGGCTGGCGCCGCCACATCCAAAAACTCAATTAGGTAGAGTTTGCTCATTTTACTGTACTGTTTGACGTAAATCCAGCCGCCCAAAATGCCGCCGATAGCGCCCCCATAAAAGACGAACCCACCTGTAAGCAATGCCTCTGGATGTTGCCATACAGAATCCCACTCTACAATAATATATAGAAGTTTTGCCCCAATAAATCCCGCAATGATAGCATACATGCCAAAGAGTAGGATATCCAGTTTTGCAAGCCCATATTTTTTGCCAGCCCACATGGCAATTAAAAAGCCTAAAATTCCTCCCACCAATACGCAAAGCCCGTAGGTAGGGATAGTTTTTCCTAAGATTTCTATTCCTGGGAACATGATTTCTCCTAAGTATTATATTTCTTAAAAAAACGCTTTAGATAAGCATCTAAAGCGTTTTTTATCTCTTTTTTCATTTTTAGATTACATAAAGCTCTGTAAAGCATTCATTGTATTCGTAATGTAACAAGCTGCACAAATTGCTACAATCGTGAGAATCAGAGCGAGAACTAATCCAATGATAGAACAAACTAGACCAGCTATTGCCATACCACCAGCGCTGATGCCAGCCTCTTTTGCCTTTTTCATCGCCATGCCGCCAAGTACTAAGCCAACGATTCCCAGTACTAAACCAACATAGCAAAATACAAACGCAAAGATGACAGCCAAAATACCCAATACCATTGAAGCAATGCTAAAGTTTTTAATTGATTGATCCATAATAATTCCTCCAAAAAACATTTATAATTATTTCACGCTGTACTCATATCCTTAGAATACTGCAAAATAATCGAAATAACTTTTAAAACGATGCCAAGTTACTCAAAGTGTTTGCCGTCTGACAAGCAGCACATGCTGCACATCCTACAATTAACCACCAGATTAAACCAACTGCAACCGCAATGATAGAAAGCACAAGCCCTGCAATCGCCATGCCAGCACCAACGCCTGCTTCTTTAGCCTTTTTCATCGCAATTCCTGCTAATACGATACCTATAACCCCCATAATAAAGCCTACGATACTGACAAAAAATGCAACGATAAGCCCAATAATACCAAGGACTAGAGAGGCAACTGCCATACCCTTTGATTGATCCATAATAATTCCTCCAAAAAACAATAATAATTATTTTACACTACGCTCCTCTTTCAGACCATAGCAAAATGACAGCAACACTTTTATATATTTCTTATTTATCTATGTTTGCTACCAGACAGCATATGCTTTTTTATAGCCAAACCACAACTTTATTTTACCCTAGTTTTTTTGTAATTGCAAGATAAATGGCGTATATTTTACATAAATTCTGCGCTGGAAATGCCTTTATTCTCCGCCAAATTTATGCACTTTCCACTTTATACCTATTCACATTATATGCCGCAAATTCCTCTTGGGGAAAGTTTATTTCCCCGCTTTTTGGATGGCAGCCTTAATGAATTCACGGAACAGAGGTTGTGGGCGATTGGGCCGGGAAGTGAACTCAGGATGGAACTGCACTCCCACAAACCAAGGATGATCTTTAAGCTCCACGATTTCCACCAAATTTCTGTCTGGATTTACGCCCGAGACCACCATACCTGCCTCTTGAATGGCTTCCAAATACTCGTTATTGAATTCGTATCTATGGCGGTGCCGCTCTTCAATGAGCTCTTTGCCATACGCCTCATATGCCTTTGTCCCTGGAATCAACTTGCAAGCGTATTTACCCAGGCGCATAGTTCCGCCTAGTTTGTCAATTTCCTTTTGGTCCGGCATAAAGTCTATCACCGGATGCTTGGTCGCCTCATGGTGCTCTGTGGAATCCGCGTCCTTCAGTCCCAGCACATTTCTGGCAAATTCCACCACAGCCATCTGCATCCCCAGGCAGATGCCTAAAAATGGCACTTTATTTTCCCTGGCATAGCGAATGGCGTTGATCTTCCCTTCAATGCCCCGCTCGCCAAATCCACCCGGTACGATGATTCCATCCACATCGGCCAGCTCTTCTTCTAGTACTTGCTTGTCCTGGACGTCGTTGGCGCTAATCCACTTGAGATCTACATCCTTGCCCAGCAAGATACCCGCGTGTTTAGTAGCCTCTACAATGCTCAAGTACGCATCATGGAGCTCTACATATTTGCCTACAATGGCAATTTTCACGCTATCGTGCAAATTCTTTTGCCGGTTTACGATGTCTTCCCACTCGGCAAGGTCGCTCTCTGGGCAATCTAGGCCTAGCTTTTCACAAACCACTTCATCTAGTTTTTCTTTTTTGAGCACCAATGGCACTTCGTAAATGCTATCGCAATCCGGGTTGCTGACCACACAATCCCTTCTCACATTGCAAAACAGGGCGATTTTTCCCTTTACATCGTCTGCCAACGGGCACTCACAACGGCACACCAAAATATCCGGCTGAATGCCCAGGCTCCTCAGTTCCCTCACGCTATGCTGCGTGGGCTTTGTCTTGATCTCCCCTACTTTGGATAGGCAGGGCACCAGCGTCACGTGAATGTAAAGGCAATCCTGTGGACCTACCTCCCATTTAATCTGCCGGATGGCCTCTAAAAACGGTTGGGACTCAATATCCCCCACCGTTCCGCCGATTTCGGTAATCACCACGTCTACATCTTTATTTTTATCCGCTGCACTGTAAATTCTCTCTTTGATTTCGTTGGTGATATGGGGGATAACCTGCACCGTTCCCCCTAAGAAATCCCCGCGCCGTTCCTTGCTGATGACGCTGTCGTAGATTTTTCCCGAGGTGAAATTGCTGTTTTGGGAGGCGTCTACGTCGGTAAACCGCTCGTAGTGTCCAACGTCCAAATCCGTCTCTGCCCCATCGGCGGTGACATACACTTCACCGTGTTGGTATGGGCTCATGGTTCCCGGGTCTACATTGATGTAAGGGTCTCCCTTTTGCAGCACTACATTGAGCCCTCTATTTTTGAGCAGCCTGCCTAGAGACCCTGCCGTAATTCCCTTGCCCAGTGATGAGACAACCCCGCCGGTTATGAATACATACTTTGTTGCCATTGATCTATTTCCTCCGAATCAAAACATAATCTATAATACTTATCCCTTTAAATGCCACTTTTTTACGCTGTGTGATCCATCACCATAATGCGCGATCTCTTCTTTAAATTATCTGCGGTGATCTCAAAGATCCCCTGTCCCAGCCGGGACTTATCAAACCATCTATCCGATGCTTCTAGGAACAGAAACACTGGGTCAATATCCAGCGTACAGCAGCTGGTCTTATAGTGCATGGGAATGGTGATATTTGCATCGATTTTTCTCGCCACTTCTACCGCCTGCTTTGCATCGATGGTATAATTGCCCCCGATAGGTATCATTAAAATATCCACCTTGCCGATCTTCTCAAAAAACTCCTCATCTGGAATACACCCTAAATCTCCTAAGTGGAGCAAGCGAATCCCCTCGCTCTGTAGCAAAAACGCGATATTCATTCCCCTATCCTTCCCCTGATTATCGTCATGATAGGTGGAAAAACCCTCTATTTTGACTGGGCCAAATTCGTATTTCTTGGGCTCGTTGACGAGTACATACTCACCTGTCACAGCGTCAGTATAGTTGTGATCAAAATGGTCATGGCTGATGAGTACCACATCAGCAGTTGTCTTGACTTTGCTATACCCAACCGTCAGATCAAAGGGATCAAATAAAAACTCTTTATCTGCCGTAGTAACTTTAAAACAAGAATGTCCTTTGTATTCAATAATCATTGTATCTACCTCATCTATGCTTCCAAATTTTATTTTCTTCTAGTGATTCCGATATTGCAGGTTCAGGCGATTTACCATTTGATTGCCCGCAATATTTAAAATGTATTCTAGGTCCACCCAGCCTTCTTGCTCGTTCATCTCCGAATAGACTAGCGTGGGCAATACACTCACATTCAATTTCCCAAAGGGCGTATGGTATACCCCTTCAAAAATTTTAGACTCTTCAAAGACAAATTGGGTTTGCACTTCCCCGTTTTTTTTCATGACAATGTGGTCTTTATCCACCACTAGAGTAGTTCTCGTGGGCATTGTACCCTCTTCTTCATACTCAATGGTAAATTGATCTCCCTGTTTAAACAACCTACCTTCTGTGAGTAGTTCTATATTATCCTGTTCCCCACCCACGCGGTTGCTTCCTTTAATTGATAAGATCACTTTTTGCATGTCCCTCACCCTAATTCCATAGTAAGAGCCCTTTCAGCCCGCACGCCATTCCACTTAGCTGGGCCTCTCACAGTTTTCGTCTATCCCATCATCTTTGCCCTGCCAAAGGAATTTTTATGCATTTTTTGTTTTTCCCTAAAAAAACAAAATAAACTCCACGATAAAAACTTTACTCATTATCATAGCAAAATTACAGACAAGTTGCAACTGGTAATGGCATTTTTAAGCGATTTTCTTGTATCTCTTCAGTTAGACGTTGAGCTGCTAACTAGATTCGCAAGCTTAGTTTTCTCATTCGCTCAATTACGCTCTTCTCTAACGCTTAAACGCTTATGTGATATCCCCATTTTGATTGATAAATTGCTCCAAAGAGGAGACGATTCGGCTGTTCATGCTGGAAAGGGTCTTGCGCACGTCTACATCCGCCCTAATAAATTGGAAGATCTCCATATCAGCCATGTCCATCAGATTGTAATAATCCAAAAACTGTACATCTACCGGTTTCATGCCCAGCATGACCTCTAAGTGTCCAGGTACCAAGCCCTCCGCCATTTCCTCTTGTATGTCTGGGCTTTGTTGAGCTGTTTTTAACACAGGATAGCCGTAGCTCATGTCAAACAACATCTCCTGGTTTTTTTCATCTAAGCATAGGTACTGTAAAAATGCCAGTGCATCTCCTTTATGCTCACTTCCAGAAAAAATGCACAAAGGCAGGTCGTAAGGCTCCGCGTATAGATCCCCATCCGGTCCTTTGGGAAATGAGATGACCGTTAGATCTCCCTGCATGGTGTTTAGATAATATCTCGCTTGGGAGAGCGTCGCCACTTTTGCCACCGCATGGCCGGTCTCAAAGGCGTCTGCCTGGCTCTCCAAGTTGAGCCGGTTGATAGATACCGCATAGTCCAATGCGAACCGCACGCTTTTATTGTCAAAATAGGCCTGAGTCTTGTCAAAATCAAACAGTTTCTGGCCATTTGCGTAGACCAGATGGCGCCAGGTGATGCCTGAGACGCCAAACATGTCGTTTTGTCCGTCATTATCGCTGTCATACGTAAATTTGCTACACAAATAATATAAGTCCATCCAGTCGAAAAAGCCCAGATTGAAGTTCATATTCTCGTCCTGTAGCATGCTCTGATTGACCACAATGCAGAAAGGATCTGTCTGAAATGGCACCCCGTAGATATTGCCCTCTCGCCTCCAAGGTTCTAAAATATTGCTTTGGATGTACTGGTCAAATTCGCCATTTGATAAGTCTAATATGGCATTGGCACTGTAAAAAGTCTCAAAATCCTTTGGCAAGACGCCCATAATATCCGGCGCTGTCCCCGCCAACATTTGCGCAGAAAGCCATTCGGAATATTCCTCTTCCGGGATCAATGAGATGCTCACATCCACACCTGTCTTCTGTTTATACGAGAGTTTGCACGTGTTGAGGTATTCAAACATCTGTGTCTGGGGCACATCTCCCCACTTGGCTATGGGCATTGCAACGTGCAGCACCCGATTGCCCGAACTGTAGATATCTCTGCCAACTAAAAATACACATAATGCTAAAATAATTCCCGCCAATACCCCAGCAAAAATCTTGGTCCCTTTTTTCATGCTCCCTCCATTTGGCCAAATAATTTGCCACTGCACGAATTTTCTTTTATTTGATATATGAGAATATAATTGCTATCAAGTGGGTTTTTTCGTTTCAAATGCTCTTATTTTTTTATTATACCATAAAGTACCAGTGAGTAAAAGGGCGCTGAAAAACGCTTTTTATAGGAGGCTGAGGAATAGGCAGTGATTTAACCATAAAAAAAGAAGCAACAGCTGCTGCTTCTTTTTTTATTACCTTTTACAGCAATCCTTTGTCTGGTGTTACTAGGATTTTCATATGAGATTTTTTCTCCGGCCCCAATAGTGTCTGGAAGCCCTCGGTGATCAGATCCTCTAAATAAATCTTCTTCGTGATGAATCCATCCGCTTTGATTCTGCCGTCGGCCAACATGGCAATGGTTGATGGGAAATCATCTCCACAGTAACAGATGCTCCCCACCATTTTTTTCTCGGTCATCACGATCTTATTGGGATTATGTTTCATATCCCCTTCCCAAACGCTGGTGACTACCATCGTACCGGCAAATCGCAGCGATTGGAGTAGCAGGTTATAGCACTGCTCTGCACTGGTGGTCTCAAAAGCGATATCTGCTCCCTTTCCATCCGTCAAACGGCGAATTTCTGCTACCACATCCACCTCATTGGGATCTAATACTACGTCCGCTCCTGCCGCCAATGCGTATTGTTGGCGGACAGATTTTCTCTGAACCACGATGATCTTCCGCGCCCCTGCTGCCCGTAAGCACTCTACTGTTCCCATACCAATCGGGCCAGCACCAGCCACCACGGCAGTCTGACCGATTTCAAAGCCACCCACTCTCAGGGAATGAAGGGCTACAGAAATGGGCTCTACCAACGCCGCTTTGTCCATAGGAAGCTCATCGGGAATTTTATGTACAAATTTCCCTGCAAAGGTGGTGATTTCCGAAAAGGCACCGCCACCGCCTGCAAAGCCATAGTATCCTACGTTTTCACACAGGTTATACCTTCCCGCCTTACACGCTGGACATTTGCCACATGTAAATAACGGCTCTACTACAATCCTGTCTCCTGGTTTCACATGAGTTACATTTTTGCCCGTCTCCAAGACAATACCGGAAAACTCGTGTCCCAACACTACCGGCGCTACGTCTCCGGTGATAGGGTGGGGTTTCTCCACGGGAATGGAGATAGGGCCTCCTAAATACTCGTGGAGATCGCTACCACAAATGCCGCACCACTGCACTTTGATTTTCACTGTATCATCCTGCACCTGTGGTTCGGGGATGTCTTCAATGCGCACGTCGCCTTTTTTATACCATAATGCCGCTTTCATATTGTTACCTCACCTATTTATTACATATTATATATATTATTATACATGAATTCACATGCATTGACGATATATTTCTTCTACATCTTCACGAGTAACCGGTTTTGGATGTCCTCCTAAATCCCACTTATAATAGTCAAACACGATATCCGTCAGCTCTGGAATATCCGCCTCAGTCAACCCATAATCTCCGTATTTTACCGTCACCCCCAGATCCTGATACAACTGTTCAAACAGCGGCACAATTGCTTGGGCCTTTTGCTCTAGAGGTAAATCCCGAACGGATGGATCTAAGAGCTCTGCCACTTTGGCGAACTTCTCTTGTCCATAGGGCAGTGTCCATTTGATAATCGGTGGCATGCAAATGGCAAGCGTCGCGCCATGGGGCACATCTCTTAAGCCACCAACAGGTTGAGCAATTGCATGGGGTAGGCAAAGACTCGCCTGGCAAAATGCCGCTCCCGCAAGCGCGCTGGCTAACGCCATATCCTCTCTCGCCTCTTTGTTTGTAGGCTCATGGACTGCTGTTCGAATGCTGCGGACAAATAGCTCCATGGATTTGAGCGAGAGCATTTCGGAAAACTCGTTTGCCGAAGTGGAAATATACGATTCAAACGCGTGGGAGAATGTGTCCAGCCCTGTGAGTGCTGTTAGCATAGGAGGTACAGAGTACATCATGGACGCATCGATAATTGAGGTGTTGGGAAATAGCACGGGGTTGATAATCGAGCATTTGACGTGCAATTCCTGATTGTTGACTACAGAGGATAGCGTAGCTTCCGCCCCCGTTCCTGCTGTAGTGGGCACAGCTAACATAGGCAGGCCCTTTTGTTTGGGTTCTTTTACTTTATCCAGTTCAAAATACCGTTTGGTATAATCCCAAGTGCTTCCACCGTATTTTGCCGCCAACGTAATCGCTTTGGCCGTATCAATAGCCGAACCGCCGCCAATAGCCAACACGCAGTCACACCCATTTTCTACACAAAGAGCCGCCCCTCTATCCATGTCTTGATATCTCGGGTTAGGCACTACATCGTAAAATTCCACTAGGGAAAGACCACTTTCCTTGAGCCATTGACGTATTTTCCCCAGTATTTCACTGTCCTTTAAAAACGGATCAAATACCCCAAATACCTTGGTGCCCAAAAGCGCCATTTCTGTGCCAACTTCGCTGATTCTTCCTGTTCCCACTACCAATTTAGTGGGGAAATACGCGTTAAACTCTTTCATAATCATTCTCCTCATATATATTGTTTATAGCTTGCTAAAAAGAAATGAGATGCACAATATTGGGGCCGTTTATTGTAGGTAAACTTTATATTTGCAGCATATTGTAATTTGCTTTGGGGTGATATTTTATGGAATGATTAAGGTTATTGCAATTGGTCCACTTCTGTTTCAAAAAACCCCAAATATTTTACTAGAATTTCACTCGCGGTTTCCTTCTACTGCGCATCTCCCACACGATTCCTTCCATTAACCCATGTACATGCCGCCATTGACTTTGATGATATCCCCCGAAACATAGTCGGAAAGGGAGGATCCTAAGAAAACCGCAACATTTGCAATATCATCTGGGGTTCCCAGTCTGCCCAGTGGGATATCGTTGTGTTCCTCATTGGCCCATCCTAAGTCGATGGCCATCTGTGTCATGATTAGGCCTGGTGTAATGGCATTGGCGGTGATTCCATAGCTGCCACCATTTAAGGCCACCACCTTGGTTAAGGTGTTCACCCCCCCCTTTGCAGCCGAGTAGTGGGCGCCGCTCACTTTGCCCCCTCTCTCCCCTGCCATAGAGGAGATATTGACAAATTTCCCGCCACCATGTTCTTTCATTTTAATAAAATTGGCTTGGCTGCACAGGAAGACGCCCTTTAAGTCCACTTCCATGATCTTATCCCACCAGTTCTCTTCCAGCTCTTCAAATGGTATCTGCTGGGAAATGCCAGCGTTGTTGACCCAAATATCCACCTTGCCAAACTGATCCCAAATCTGATCCGTCTTATCGTATACGTCTTTTTTATCTGCTACGTTCAGCTGAATAGCATGAGCCGCTTCTCCCAGCTCCTTTGCCGTGCTCTGGGCAGTCTCCAGATCAATATCCGCAATCACGACCTTTGCCCCTTGAGCGATATATGCCTTTGCAATGGCCTTGCCAATGCCCCGGCTGCCACCAGTGATAACCGCTAATTTCCCGTCCAGTAAACCCATATAAAAACTCCTCTTTTCTATATTATTTTATCTATGTATTTATCATTATCGTATTTTTGCTTTGCCTTTTTGCATAAAAACGTACTTTTCTATGTCATAATGTGTGCTAAAAATTGTTAAATAAAATTCTATTTTAATCAGTAATAGGTGTTATTTTATGAATAAAATGGTAAAATGGTTTTGTAGAGCATGTAATGACTCTATAGGTTTTTGAAGCTGCGCCGCCCCTATGGTGCGGCGCAACTTCTGTCAGCTATATTTACTTGTGGGAAAATTAAGCTTCACCTTTGAGTTCTGGAATGGAAGCTGGGAATTCAAATTCGCCAACCTTGAAGAATACCTCATTTGCATCGTAGATATCATCTACATTATCCGCTGTGATTGCATAAGAATCAAAGTAAGCACCTAAAGGTAAATCGCTTGGATCTGCGCCTTCGTTGAAGATCGCATTGATGAAGTCAATTGCCCATGCGCCTTGCGCATTGCCGTTATTCGGACCTGTGCAGATCAACTGACCAGCTTTAATCATGTCGAGGCCAACTCTTGTGCCGTCAGCAGCAGCGCCAATTTTCACTTGCTCTACCATGCCAGCAGTTTCCAAAGCGCTGTATGCGCCAGCTGCCATAAAGTCGTTTTCAGCCAGGATTAAGTTCATATCTGCATTTGCTGTGATCAGGTCTTCTGCCGCATTCAGGCCACCTTCTACTGTCCAGTCGCCAACGCCGAAGCCGTTTACATAGAACCCAGCATCTGCATTTTCCGCTTTACCGCCTGTCTTCAGAGCTTGGAACATTTCATAGCCAGCCATCCAAGCATCCTCTTGAGATGCATATGCACTGCCTTTTGCTTCCATTCTCTGTTCCAAAATGCCAGCCATCATACCGCAAACACGGCTTTCAGAAGTGGAGCTGCCCATAACGCCGATGATCACTGTGGAGATGATGTCTTCATTAGCGTCGTATTGTGCGCCGATCACTTTACCGCATTCATATCCATTGAGGAAAGGATTAGCAGTCAGTGTGGTGAGCGCTTGACAATCATCCGGAACGGTACCGATGCAAACTACAGGAATGCCCGCTTCTACTGCACGGTTGATGTCATTTACAGGAGCGCTGGAGTTTACTGGGTCAACTACGATGATATCTACACCCTGGGAGATGAAGGTATCTATATGTTGGCTCTGGGTCTGAGGATCGTCCTCTGCTACTAAGAACTGCAGTTGGAAGCCCAATTCCTCAGCGCGCTGTTCTGCACCTTCCTTTACGCCTACAAACCAGTCAGAAGCTTGGTTGATTTCTGTCCAGCCGATCACAATGGTGTCTTCGCTTGCCGGAGTCTTTGGCCATGCTTTTTCCACATCGGTTCTGTCTGCCATGTCAGGATTGGTGATTCCAGAGAGAGCTAGGTCAGGAAGCAAAGAGTAAATGTCGCCTGTGGTAGCGTCACCTTCTGCGGAATCTCCACCTTCTGTACTTTCACTCGGCTCTGTGCCCTGTTCTGCGCTCTCAGATGGAGTCGTAGAATCAGAGGGTGTGGTTTCCGCCGGGGTACAACCATAGGCTACCACTGCGAAGCACATGATGAGACAAAGTACAATTGTCAGTGTTCTTTTTTTCATTGTTTTAAAGTCCTCCTTCTTTTTTTTCTCCGGTATTTTTATTTTTAATATACCGAACAAACGGTTTTTCATCTGAATTGATCGAGCATTTTATGCATCTTGCGATCTATTGCTCACGCTCTGTATCAGCACGGATGCGATAATGATAATGCCCTTTACGATTTGCTGTGGATAAGCCGGTACAGACAATAGGTTCATAATATTGGTGATAAGGCCTAAGATTAACACGCCGATGAGGGTGTTGCCCACTTTGCCTTTACCGCCGTTGAGGCTTGCACCGCCAATTACGCACGCGGCGATTGCATCTAGCTCATATCCATCACCGGAAACTGGGGCGCCCGTTCCAGAGCGGCTGGTCATAATGATGCCAGCCAGGCCGCACATCAGGCCGCTGATTGCATAAACTGCAAATTTATATTTTTTTGCGTTGATACCCGCTAAGACGACGGCATTTTCATTGGAACCGGTGGCTACTACTAAGCGTCCAAATACTGTCTTCTTTTGGATGAGCAAGAAGATGACAAACACCACTACTCCAAAGATCACCGGCCAAGGTACTACACTAATGCCTTTGCTGGCAAAATCCAACATAAAGTCCGTCCCTTGCCCTTCCGAAGGCCACCGGATCGGCTGTCCGTTAGTAATCAGGTACGCGATACCTCTGGCAATGGTCATCATAGCCAGTGTTACTACGAAGGGCGCCATTCGGAAGAAGGTTACTAGCGCACCACTGACAGCACCTAACAGTGTGCAAACCGCAAGCGTGAATAAAATGGCGATAATGAGGCCAATAGGAGTAATCCACATCCAATCTACCAAAGCCACTGTGATGAGCATACCACCTACTGCTGCAATAGAGCCTACCGAAAGGTCGATGCCGCCTGTTAAAATTACCATCAACATCCCCATGGATATGAGGAAAATTGGCGTGTTCTGTCTTAAAATATTAAAGATGTTTTGCGCTGTCAAAAATACTGGTGAAAGACATGCCGATATCACGATGAGTGCAACCAAAATGATAATCGCATTGTACCGCACAAGAAAGTCTTTTACTGTCATTTTTTTGCGCATTTGAATTGCCTGTGCATTACTTTTCATTCATTCACTACCCCCATTGAAAGTTTTATCAAGTTCTCTTCATTTAACTCTTCTTTGCGATCGATTTCTCCCATTACCGTTCCTTCCCGCATCACGATAACCCTATCGCTCATGCCGATGATCTCCGGCATCTCCGAAGAAATCATAATAATCGCCGCTCCTTCTTCTGCCAGCTGGTTGATGATCTTATAGATCTCTACTTTGGCGCCTACGTCCACACCTCTGGTTGGCTCGTCTAAGATGAGCACTTTGCATCCACTGCCCAGCCACTTTGCCAGCGCTACTTTTTGCTGGTTTCCGCCAGAGAGACTGGAAACGTTGTTCTGTACACTTGCCAGTTTAATTTGCAGCTTCTTTACTAAATCGTCTACGATTTGGTTTTCTTTTTTGCTGTTGATCCACCCAAACTTATTGGAAACTTTTTTAATGGTAGAAATGGTGATGTTGTCGCGGATGGGCAGATTGAGCAAAACGCCTGTCCTCTTCCGGTCTTCTGTGAGCATCCCTACTCCTAAGGATACTGCCTTCGTAGGAGAGTTAATTTCCCGCTTTTGCCCGTTGATGTAGATAAGGCCATTGTCCTTTTTTCTGGCGCCAAACAGCACCTGCATGGCTTCCGTCCTGCCCGCACCTACCAGGCCGTTGATTCCCACAACTTCTCCGGCCCGCACTTCTAGCGAGACATTTTTCACCTTTTTTCCACTGTTTAAGTTCTCTGCACGAAGCACTACATCGCCTATCGTCGCGTGCCTCTCCGGGAACATATCCGTCAATTTCCGGCCTACCATCATGGAAACCAGTTCCTCTTTGGAGATTTCTGACGTTTTTACTGTTGCCACATATTTGCCGTCCTTCATGACGGTAATCAAGTCGCAAATTTTAAAGATCTCCTCTAGCCGGTGGGAGATATAGATGATGCACACTCCTTGGTTTTTGAGATTGTTAATCAGCTCGAAGAGCTGCTCTTCCTCACTGGAAGCCAGCACAGCTGTGGGCTCGTCAAACACTAAAATACTGGCATTTCTGGAAAGCGCTTTGCATATCTCTACAATTTGTTGATATGCTACAGAAAGATTCTCTACTTTAGTGGTGACATCAATATGCCCAAATCCCAAACTAGATAACAATTGTCTAGCATCTTCACATAATTTTTTTTGATTAATAGTCGATTTGCCACGACCAAGATCATCTATAAAGATGTTCTCTGCTACAGTAAGATCTTGCGCTAGTGCAAATTCCTGATAAATTACCGAAATTCCCTTCTCGCGCCCAGTCTTTGGGCTGGTGATATTGACGGGTTTGCCGTCAATCTTTATCTGCCCGCTGTCCTTAGTATACGCGCCGGATAGGATTTTCATCAACGTGGATTTACCTGCTCCATTTTCCCCCATTAACGCATGTACTTCTCCTCTTTTTGCCCGGAAGTTCACATGATCCAGGGCGGCAATCCCACCAAAGCTCTTGCATATGTCTAGCATCTCAACCTGATAATTTTCCTCCATACACTATGTGCGTGTCCTAGGGATACGCTACTCCTTTCATTTAGATTCGTTTATTGCAAAAGGTTAAAATCTCATGGCCCTCTTTCGATAGACGGTCATAAAACAAATTTCTAGATTTGTTATTAATTGTTATTTGTTTTTTTTAAAATGCGAAAACGCTTTAAAATAAATAAAATATCAGCAAATTATTTGCGCTGGATTGTCTTTCTTTGTCGATTTAACTTGCATGTTTTATGATTTACTGTTATTATAATGGCACGTAATTTTAAATAAAAGATGGTGGAAACCAGATTTGGGTAGTCATTTTCCAGTTGTTTTTTCGCTTCTGTTTTTGTATTTGCTACTGTAACATCGAGATGAGGGTAACCGTTATCTGCGATAACGCCAGCTTCCAAAGGGGCCTGATCAATTGAAAGTAGAGCTTTTACGAGTCGAATCACTGTGTAAAAATATCTTTAATGAGCGCGTGCTGGACAATATCTCTTTTAGCGTTTTTGAGGGGGAGTGTGTGGCGATTTTGGGGGCGAGCGGTGCCGGTAAAACCACGCTGGCCAATATCATCGGCGGGATTACCCCGCCGGATTCCGGCAGAGTGTTTGTTGAGGAAAAACGCACTGTGCTGAGTTCTCTGCAGGACGCTCAGGCCCTTGGGATCCATATTGTGCGCTATCCAGACAACATCATTCGCT
>CAJJPW010000020.1 GCA_905193725.1 uncultured Eubacteriales bacterium | reverse complement strand
AAATGCTGATGATCAGTGAGTTGATGCACACGCTCTTTCCCGAGCCAGTGGCACCCGCAATGAGCAGATGGGGCATTTTGGCGATGTCCGCGTAGATCTTATTGCCTGCAATGTCCTTCCCTAAAGCAAAGGCCAAGGGTTTGCCCATATTCTTGAACTCATCCGTATCCACAATTTCCTTGATATAGACGCTCTGTACATCTTCGTTGGGCACCTCAATGCCAATGGCAGCTTTTCCAGGAATGGGCGCTTCGATGCGAATGCCCTTTGCCGCCATATTGAGGGCGATATCGTCGCTTAAGTTGACGATCTTGCTCACTTTCACACCAGGCGCTGGCTGCACTTCATAGCGCGTAACCACTGGCCCTCTGCTCACGTTGACCACATTGGCCTTAATGTTAAAACTCCGCAGGGTATTTTCCAGCAGCCTTGCCTTTTTCAGAGAATCTTGCTTATACCCTGTATTTTTCTGATAGGATTTGGGCAGCTGCAGGAGCGTCATTGGAGGCTTGACGTACTCTACCTGATGAGGTTCTTCCACAGCTTGTCTGCCACCTTCTCCATCCTGTCCGCTGGCTTGCCGCGCGGCAAAGGGACGAATTTTGCCGCTCATATCTGCTGTAACCGTCTGCTCCTCTGAACCATCATTCTCTCCTCCATAGGGGGGTGCCTGTGAATTTTGGTAATCCTCGTCCAAATCCACAGGGAGCTCCTGCTCCCAGGGTTCCAAATCCTCTCCCGCCTGTCCATGGGGCGGGAAAGGGAAGCCCAGTTCTTCCCAAGTCATCTCATGGGTGAGATCTATATCTTCTTTTTCCTCATCTACGATGGGGTTCATACGCACTTCCCCATAACTCTCCTGCTTGGTGAGTTTTTGGTTAAACTTATCCACGTTTTGTATGTTCTCAATAAACAGCCTATTTCGCTCTTGTTCTGCAAACTCTCGTTTGGCTAACTCCTGTTCCTGCCAGCCCTCTTCTTCCTGCATCTCTGGTTGCTCTTCTATGGTAAAGTCGAAGCTCTCCTCTGGTTGCATTTCAAATACAGGTTGGTATTCTGGAGGCTCTTCCCAGTATCCATCTGGCTGGTCTTGTACCAGCTCTTCTTCTCCAAATTCCTCGGGCACGTCTTCCAGATACTGCTCCTGTTCCAGCTGAGCCTTTTCCTCTTTGCGCCGCATTTTTTCCTCCAGCTTCACCTGCCGGTTTTCCATGTAGCCAGTATAGGAGTTTTTGATCTTCCCACCAATATCCTCTCCCACTTTTTTGAGAGACAGGTTGGTGAGCACAATGATGCTGAGCACCATGCCTGTGATGAAGATAATGTTAGATGCCACCACCCCCAAATACCGATAGGCAGGGTATACTACTAGGCTGCTCACTACTCCCCCACCCACTCGGCTCTCCATGCCTACTAAATACGAGCTTTTGAGGTATTCTATGTAACCATCTGCTGTATTGATCTGCTGTATGGAGAGCATATGGATAAAGGAAAGCAGACAGTAAATACCCACGATGAGCAAAACCATCTTGAGCCTGTTCTTTTTCTTCTTTTGGGCGGCGATGATCAGAATTCCCACTACCATAAGTAAAATGGGCACAATATATCCCACTACGCCAAATAGCCCAAAGAAAAAGTCGCTAAGTGCCTTGGGCACTGTGGAACCAAGTCCTGCATACATGCTGACAGCTAACAACACGGAAAATGCTATGATTAAAACACCTGTGATTTCATGCATCAGTTGTCTATCTTTTTTCAGTCGCCGTTTTTTGGTTTTCCCAGGCATCGCATTCCTCCACAAATACACATATAGTTTTATTATACAATTTTTCAAGGGAAAAGGAAAGCTGTTCCCCTTGCCAATCGACAGCTTTCCCTCGAAATTTTCATTGTTTTTCATCATCTTCTTTTTCTAGGTAAAATTGAATTGCTTTTTTCTTCCGCTATTTCGCAGCAGCTTCTACGGGCCATCAGAACAGAGTTTTGTTATCCCTATACGATCTTTTTCCCACTCATTGTCTATTTTCAGTTTTTTTTATCCTTTATTAAAAATCCCAGAATTTTGCTTTTCTTCTTTTTTGATGTATCATAACTTTAGGTTTGAGAGGACATAATTGATAACATATCAATTTGTAAAGGAGGAGCGATTATGCAAATTAGTGCAAGAAACCAATTACCCGGCAAGATCACTGCCATCAACAAAGGGGCTGTCAACGCCATTGTGACATTAGATGTCAATGGAACTGCTGTTACAGGAACTATCTCCAAGGCTGCTGTGGAGGATTTGGGCCTAGAAGTGGGCAAGGAAGCCATTGCCGTTATCAAGGCGACAGAAGTGATGGTGGGCTTAGGAACCATGCGGCTCAGCGCCCGCAACCAATTGCCCGGCAAGATCACTGCCATCAATAAAGGGGCTGTCAACGCCATCGTCTCTATGAACGTCTGCGGTGGACATACTGTTACCGCCACCATCTCCATGGCTGCTGTGGAGGATTTGGGCCTAGAGGTAGGCAAAGACGCTGTCGCCGTCATCAAGGCGACTTCGGTGATGTTTGGCGTCAACGCTTAACCATTTTGGCTACATATCGAAACCTTGTAAAAAAAGCCTGGCAAAGGGGACGTCTCTTTTGCCAAGCTTTTTTACTTATTACACAACGCACGTGAATTTTTACTGGGAGATCATCTGATTGAGCTTATCCAGCGCCTGCTTAATGCCTCCTACCTCATCGATAATTCCCGCCTCTACCGCCTCTTTGCCAATGAGAGTGGTGCCAGTGTCATTGGCCATCTCCTGGGTGTTGAACATCAGCGCTCGAAAGTCATTTTCAGAAATTTTAGAGTTGTCGCTGACAAATCGAATGATCCTCTCCTGCATCTTGTTAAAGTAGTCAAAAGTCTGAGGCACGGTGATGATCAGGCCATTCATGCGGATGGGGTGTACCGTCATGCTGGCGCTATCTGAGATAAAGGAATAATCCGTGCTAGCTGCCAGCGGCACGCCAATACTGTGGCCCCCGCCGATTACCAAACTCACCGACGCCTTGCTCATACCCTTGATCATCTCGGAAATCGCCAGCCCGGCTTCCACATCTCCTCCAATGGTATTCATGATGAGCAGCAGTCCCTTGATATTTTCCGACTGTTCCACTGCCACCAGCTGTGGAATGATGTGCTCGTATTTTGTGGCCTTGTTTTGGGGCGGCAAAATGGTATGCCCTTCTATCTGGCCAATAATGCTGATAATGTGTATGGGGCTTTTTTGCTGGTCTAGTTGAGGGAGCTGCATCTGTCCAAACTCCTGTATGGCGCTGTTTTCTCCCTGGGGCGTCTGTTCGTTTTCCATAGATGGATTCCACCTTTCCAATCATTTTCAAATGTTTTTATTTAGTATGCATTGGAATTGGGAAGGTTATACCAGCAGAATATGGGGCTGTCTCAAAACAAACAGCGATTTATTTGTAGATTATATGGCATTATCAAAGCTACGCTGCTCGCCATAGACCATGGAGCGCGAAAATCTTTCAAAAATAGCGGATATGCAAAACACATGGCGCCGCATATGAAAAGAAAAACATCCTACCATTTTCCTTCCATGTGCGTTTTATCACATGCAGTTCCACTTCCAAAGCCGCCATTTCTTTTATTTGTCTTCCGATGGCATTTTACTTTGCCTATGGCAAAAACCCTTTTCTCTCAGCCGTATTTTTTTGCTAAAACGAAAAAAGCCATAGCTGCGTTGCTCTGCACACTATGGCTTCCTCTCATATGGGATCTAAGCAAACTTTTTCGCCTTTGCCCGTTTGTCCTTTTCCAAGATACTCTTGCGAATGCGAATGCTCTCCGGCGTTATTTCGATCAGCTCATCTTCTGAAATGAATTCAATGGCCTCCTCTAGGCTCAACACTTTGGGTGGTGTCAGCCGCAACGCCTCATCCGAGCCTGAGGCCCGCATGTTGGTGATGTGTTTTTTCTTGCACACGTTGACCACCAAATCCTCTGCCTTGGGCGACATTCCCACTACCATGCCCTCATATACCGGTGTGCCCGGCCCAATAAATAGCGTTCCTCTCTCCTGGGCATTAAATAGGCCATATGCCACCGCTTCTCCCTGTTCATGGGCAATGAGGGAGCCTGTGAGTCTCTTTGGGATATCCCCTTTATAGGGCTCGTATTTTTCAAACACCGAGTTCATAATACCCTCACCCTTGGTGTCTGTGAGGAAGATGCTCTTGTATCCAAAAAGTCCTCTGGCAGGAATGAGAAACTCCATCTCCATCCGGCTTCCCTTGGGCGACATTTGCAAAAGCTCCGCCTTTCTCTGCCCCAACTTTTCCATTACAGCGCCCACATATTCCTCCGGCACATCGATGACCAGCCGCTCTATGGGCTCACACTTTACACCATCAATGGTCTTCATCAGCACATGGGGATTGCTCACCGCAAATTCATACCCCTCCCGGCGCATGGTCTCAATGAGAATGGAGAGATGCATTTCCCCTCTACCTGCCACCAGAAAACTCTCGGTGGAGTCAGTATCAGAAACCCGCAGGGAGACGTCTTTGAGCAGCTCCCGATACAGCCTGTCCCGCAAATGGCGAGAGGTCACGTACTTTCCCTCCTTGCCGGCAAAGGGGCTGTTGTTGACACTGAAAGTCATCTCTACCGTGGGCTCGGAGATCTTCACAAACTCGATGGGCTCTGGCGCATCCACTGCACAGATGGTCTGGCCGATGGTGATGCCCTCGATACCAGAAATGCACACAATATCTCCTGCCATTGCTGTGTCGCAGGCTACTCGCTTGAGGCCTTCAATTTGATAGAGATTTACTACCTTGCCCTTGGCCTGCATTTCAGGATCATGATAATCCACAATGGTGATTTCCTGCCCTTGGTGGATGGTGCCACGCTCTATTTTGCCAATGGCGATTCTGCCCACATACTCGTTGTAATCCACAGAGGATACCAACATTTGCAGCGGGGCATTTTCGTCCACTGTTTTTGGTTTAATATGGGTGAGGATTGTGTCAAATAGTGGCTGCAAATCCTTGCCCCTATCCAAAGGTGCTAAGCTAGCTGTGCCCTCTCTTCCCGAACAATACACCACCGGGCTATCTAGCTGTTCTTCCGTGGCATCTAAGTCCAACAAGAGCTCTAACACTTCATCTTCCACATCCCCCAGCCGCGCGTCCGGCCGGTCTACCTTGTTGACCACCACGATGATGGGATGTCCTAGCTCGAGCGCCTTTTGCAGCACAAACCTGGTCTGTGGCATCGTGCCCTCAAAGGAATCCACGAGCAAGAGTACGCCATCTACCATTTTGAGCACCCGCTCCACTTCCCCGCCAAAGTCCGCATGGCCCGGGGTATCCACAATATTAATCTTAACTCCTTTATAATGAGCGGAGGTATTTTTGGCCAATATAGTTATGCCACGCTCTCTCTCCAGATCTCCCGTGTCCATAACCCGCTCTTCGACCACCTGGTTTTCGCGAAACGCACCGCCTTGTTTGAGCATTTCGTCCACTAATGTGGTCTTGCCGTGGTCTACATGGGCGATAATCGCGATATTTCTCAAATCATCTCGTACCAAATAAATCTCCCCTTCTATAAACTAAAAATTTATCTCAACTTTGCTAGATTTCTAGCAAGGATACCATACAAAACAACTTCTTATTATATTCTCATTTTTGCACTTTTTCCAGTACTTCTTTGCTTTTTTTACACGATTTTTATCCATACTTTAAACAGCCGCTCATTCTATGCTCCTATTTGCCCCATTTCTTGCCCCAGCATAAATGCACTACATCCTGCTTATTCCATAGTAATGCCGGCAACAACCTGAGCCAAAAGGCTGGCAATTTTTGATGGTCGCCTGTGACATTGACAAAACGCGCCCTAAAAAAAGCGCGAAAGCATTCTCTGCCCCCGCGCTACATTTCTGCTATGGTGGTTTTTTGATCAAATGCCAGTACCGTCAAGCTGCACTAAGCGTATTTTTTCGCCAAATCATATACAATCGGAATGGATAGTATGTTGCCATTGGCTGCCCGTATGATGCACAAAATGATCACCAAAATGTATAAAATGGCTATAATCCAATTGATGATGGAAAATAAAATACCCAAAAATGGTATCATGCTCAGCAGCGATAAGATCACACATACCACCGTCATTGCCGCAGATAAAATGGTTGCCTGGTAGGCATGCAGCCGAATGGTTTTATTGCGCCTTTCTAATATCAAAAATAGAATGCCTGTGATCCATCCAAATAGGTACACAAACCAACTTGCAAATCTCTCATCTAGGCCACTCGAACTGGTATTTGACATATGTAATTTCCCCTTTTTTCAAATATCAATTTGATTATTGCCAATTTTACTCGACGATATAATAATTCTATTTACTTTACTGTATTTCCTTTAGGTATTTTCTATGGTTCCTTGTGTATTTTATAAACTTTCTGTAAATATCGTTAAGCCAATACTTTTTTTCTCCACAGTTATTTTATATAATAGTGGAAGTGTGTTGAGTTTGATTTACTGGAGTCGATTATGAGTACGAGGAAAAATGTCAAAAAAAATGTGGGTTCTGCCAAAAATAAAGCGATTTTAGTGCTATCCATCATTGTCATCCTTCTCATAATTGCCCTTATTTTTACCGTTCACTCTTACGAGCAGCGCATCAATCTCCTTTCTGGTATCGATACGAGTGAGGATGGCACCTCTCAAATAGATGGGATTCCCTTAAAGCAGGACTTCATCCCCGAAGGCTATGCCGGGCGGCCCCAGATCACCCGGGAGATCAAGTACATTGTGATCCATGAGACAGCCAATGAAAACCCAGGGGCCAACGCTCTTGCCCATGAGGAGTATCTGTTGGATGAAGCCAAAGAGGAGCAGCTCTCCTGGCATTACACCGTGGACGACTCTATGATTGTCCAACATCTGCCCGATGGGGAGGTGGGTTGGCATGCGGGAGATTCCCTCCAAGAACCTGGCGGCAATATGAATGGCATCGGCATTGAGATTTGTGTCAACGAAGATGGGGACTTTAACAAGAGTCTAGATAATGCGGCAAGACTCACTGCCTATCTGCTCAATAAATACGATCTTCCCATCGATGCGGTCAAACAACACCACGATTTTTCACAAAAAAATTGCCCTCTGCACATTCGTGAAGAAGGGCTATGGGATGCATTTTTAAGTGAGGTCTCCTCTTATTTATAGGAAATTTGAGGTAAAATAGGCGCATATAGCGCTTTTTTTGGTCCCCCCTTTATCTCATGGCTACTTTTCCGAAAATCACCTGGGAGGATTCCTGGTCCTGCAAGGTGAGTACATTGCTTTCTGTCTCTAGCTTGCAGTTCGATTTAAAGTCCATTTCGCTGATCTTGCGAATTTCCTCATCGATTTTAGCCATGATATTCTGTACCCTCAGTTTTAAATCCACAATGGCATCTGTGAATTCCGAAGATTTTTTATCCAATATTTCCTTTTTGGTTTGGGCATCCAGTAAGATGATCTCCGCCTGTTTTTGTGCCTCTTCTGTAATGTGTTTGGAGGCGTATCTGGCGTCCATCATGGTCTTTAATACCATCTCTTCTTTTCCCTTCAGCTCGCCAATGACCTTTTTTAATTCCTCGTTCTCATTTCTCAAATCTAAAATGCGATTTTTTTGGTCGGCAATCACTTGTTCGTAGTCTTCTTTGATCTCTTTTAAGTATTGATCTACCTCTTCACCCTGGTATTTCCCAGTAATGCTCTTTTTTAACTTGTCTTTCATTTTGGCTCCCTCCAGCTATCGCTTCGCTATGACTCTAGTTTAAAAAAATACCAGCGCAAAACATGTCGTCCTACAGCGGTTAAGAGCGTCAAAAAAGCGCG
This sequence comes from uncultured Eubacteriales bacterium, assembly GCA_905193725.1. Taxonomy (GTDB): domain Bacteria; phylum Bacillota; class Clostridia; order Christensenellales; family Christensenellaceae; genus CAJJPW01. The sequence goes on along the minus strand of CAJJPW010000020.1, from coordinate 9,890 downwards.
AAAAGTCAGCAATTAATATAGAAAAAAGGGGAAAGCTACTTTCTCCCCTTTTCTAATTTATCTGACGCTTTTCAAAACATTGCATGCACCCTAAGATTCCATGTCCTCCAGGTCTTCCTCTTTCAGCACTCTGATCTTCTTTCTGTAGAAGATCTCGTAGAGCGATGGAACGATAAACAGCGTGAGCAGCGTGGCGTAGGTGAGGCCAAATATAATGACAATCGCCATAGGCTGCAACATATCTGCACCTTGCCCAATGCCAAAGGCCAACGTGAGCAGTCCTAAGATGGTGGTAATGGCCGTCATGAGAATGGGGCGCATTCTCCTCTTGCCCGCCTCCACTAAGGCCTCTCGCTTTTCCATGCCCTCTGCTCGCAATTGATTGGCACAGTCCACAAACACGATGCCGTTGTTTACCACCACGCCGCAGAGCACTAGGAATCCCAGCAGGGCGATGGTGCTGATCTCCATCCCAGTGATCCAAAGGCCCAGCATGCCTCCTGTCAGTGCCAGCGGAATGGTGAACATGACGATTGTGGGGGAAAGCCAGGATTGGAATTGAGCCACCATGATAAAGTAGATCAACACAATGGCTAGCGCCACCATTTGCAGCAAATCACTCACGGTATTGACGATGGTCTCATTTTCTCCCACGATGGAGAGAGAATATCCCTCTGGAGCATCGTATTCATCTAGCTGATTTTGCAGCTGTCGGCTCACTAGATTAATGTTGTGAGACGCATCCACTTCAGCGCTCACCGTCATAGTGCGCACAAAGTTATCGTGCTGAATGGAGGATAATCCCTCTTGTTCCTCAATGGTAGCAATATCCGTGAGCGCAACTTCTTGTTCTTCCCCGTTCTGTGTTGTAGTAAAGGTGTAGTCTCCCAGCGTTTCCCGGGTGAGCGTTGTGCTGGGGTCTTTGGCCACGATCACAGGATAATCTGTCTGATCCAGCGTTACCGTAGTGGCTGTGGTCTCGTTTTGGATGGCACTGGAAATCTCCTGATACACTTGAGCGACTGTAAGGCCATAAGACATCGCCTTATTCTTATCCACCACAATGCGCGTCTCATTTTCTGCGTCTTCCATTCCATCCGAGACGTTCATCGTCCCCTCAATGCCTTCCATCATCGCCGCCACATCTTCTGATATGGACTGTAGGGTATCCAGGTCGTCTCCCCTGATCTCCACTTCTAGGCCAGAGCCTCCCATGGCAGAGATGTCCATGGTAGAGGCTGAGGCAGTGACCTCACAGGGATAATCCCTTGTATCGTCTAAAATCTGTTGGGTGATCTCAGAGCTGGTGGCATCTCTTTGGTCGGCTAACACAATGTACATGCTCACCGAATTGTCATCGCCGCTCTGCATGGCGCCTACCGTCTCAATTCCCGGGATCTGCTCAATGGTATCCGCCACTTGATCGCTCAGTTCCCGAGTTTGCTGTTTTGTCATCTCCTGATCGGTGGATAAGCTCACCATAATCTGAGAGCTGTCCGTCTCCGGCATAAATACCAGCCCCATGTGAAATGCCCCATAGGCACAGATGAGAAACAATGCCACAGACGCAATCAGCGGGATGGCTTTGTGCCGCAGACATTTCTCCAACAACTTGCCATAGAAATTCTTAAACCTCTCAAATGTCCTGTTAGGCCGCTCCTCGAATTTTCTCAAAGTAGTGGATGTGAGTGCGGGCACCAAAGAAAGGGCCACCAGTAAGCTGGCGATGAGGGAGTAGCCGATTGTCAGGCCCATATCCGTAAATAGCTCTTTGGAAATGCCCTCCGTAAATACGATGGGCAGAAACACGCATATTGTGGTTAACGTAGACGCTGCAATGGCCCCGGCTACCTGTTTTGCGCCCTGTACTGCCGCCTTTGCAGCCGGTACACCCAGTGTCCTCATGCGGAAAATATTCTCTATCACCACAATGCTGTTGTCCACCAGCATGCCAATGCCCAGTGCCAACCCAGCTAGAGAGATGATATTTAGGTTAATGCCTGTAAAATACATCAGCACAATCGCCAGCATCACACTGATGGGAATGCTCACCGCCACAATCAGCGTAGGTTTTATGCTCTTGATAAAGAAGAACAGCACAATGATCGCCAAAGCAGCGCCCATAAGCAGGTTTTGCAACACCGTCTGGATCACGATATCAATGTAGATGCCCTGGTCGCTCAAGGTGGTGATGTGCAGGTCTGGATTGCTGACCATCAATTCCTCAATAGCCTGCCGCAGATTTTGTGAGACCTCTGCTGTAGAATCGCTGCTTTGCTTTTGCATGGTGATGAGCACGCCATCATTGCCGTTGATCTTCGCGTACATCTCCTGGGAATTGTCAGTAAATGCAATATCCGCTACATCTGAGAGTCTGATGGTCTCTACGCCTTCTACATCCAGATGAAATAGCTCCAAATTTTTCAGTTCTTCTTCTGTAGCAAAGGTGTCCCCCACCTTTACCACAAACTGTTCTTCTCCCTCTGTGATATATCCCGCTGGCATAGAGAAGTTTTCCGCCGCCAGCATTTGGCTGATCACCTGCTGAGTGATCATGCCATCTAAATCGGCCTGTTCATATGCCGCTTCTTTTGCCTCATCCAGTTGGGCCTGTTGTTCGCTTATCTGCTGCTGGCCCAGGGCGATATTCACAGTAGCCTCTATTTGTGCACCGGTCAGGGCATTTTTCCCCATTTGCAACTGCTCACTCTGTTCTGTCAGCTGTTGTAGCGTCTCATCCAGTTTCTCTCGCTGTCCTGGAATGCCCTTGAGTGCACCTTCACAGCCCTCTATCCCCTGCTGGAGGGAATCCCTCAGTGCCTCTAAGTCCTCCAGAGCTGGGTAATCCTGTGCCTTTAAGATGGCGTCAATGGGCTCTTTTTGCGTCTCCAGTCCCTCTTTTTGCTGCATGAGACCGTCTTTTTGACCCTCTGCCACTGCAATGTTCGATTCCAGCTCCTGTATATCTCCATTCAGTCCGGAGATCTGTTCTTCCAGTTCTCCTCTCCTTTGCTCATTTTCCGGAGTATCCGGCAATGCATCCAGCTCTTTTTGCAAGTCATCTCTTTGCAGCTCCAAGCTATCGATATCCGTCTGTGCCTGCTGAATCTGCCCATCCAGTTCCTGAATGCCAGCCTCCAACCCTGCAATTCCCTGATTGATCTCTTCCAGCGCCTTCGTAGCCTCAATCAACGCCTCGGTCTGTTGCTTTTGCGTCTCTAAATCCTGCTTTTGCTGCGTTAACTCTCCTTCTGTTGCCGTGAGCGCATTGATGCCGCTGTTAATTTGCTCCTTTCCACTGTCCAGCTGCTGTTCGGCATCCATGAGCGCCTGATTTTGTTTTTGGGTCTGGTCTTCTAGTTCCTGTTTGCCGCTGTCCAGCTGCTGCTGAGCGTCATCCAGCGCCTGCTGTGCATCATAGAGCTCTTCATCTATGCTTTTTAAAATTTTATCGTTTAGCGCATCGATTTTCTCCTGATTCAAGGTGATGGTCAGCTGGTTTTCCACCAGACCCATTGCTTCTACAGACGCCACACCATCTACCCGTTCCAGCTGGGGAATGACGATGTCGTTTACCAGCTTGGACGTCTCGGTAAGCGACTGACCTTCTACATCTACGCTAGCTACCATAATGGGCAACATATCTGGATTGATCTGCATGAGGATAGGCGTTCCCACTTCATCGCCTAGTTGGGCCTCCGCTAGGCCTATTTTATTGTTCATATCGATGATCACGCTGTCCATATTGGTTCCATAACCCAGTTGAAACACAATCATACTGGTGTTTTCCTGAGAAATGCTGGTAACCTCTTCCACTCCCCCCGTGGTTGCCAAAGTGCTCTCAAGAGGCCTTGTAACCTCTGTCTCCACCTTTTCTGGACTCGCTCCCGGGTATGTGGTCATCACCACCACATAGGGCAAATCGATCTCCGGCAATAGGTCCGTCTTCATATTCATAAATGAAATAGTTCCCAATAATATGATGAGAAGTACTGCTATGATAATGGTCAAAGGTTTCTTCACACTGAATTTTGCAAGCATCCGCGGGCTCCTCCTACACTTTTGATGTCTATTCCCCAATAACTTTTTATAGTATTATCTTAATTCGATTTTAAATATACACGAATGGATATTGGTTGTCAACGATTAATAGTAAACAAATATTTACAATTATCAGTTGACAACTAATTTTTCTCCCTCTATAATGATTTTTATCAAACGTTTTGCAGGAAGGAGGAGTTCTTATGAACAAGGCAGACGATTTAAAAATCGCAGATGATTTCGTTCAAATGGCCGTGAGCTTTTATTCCATCACTCGTCAGCCGTGTCAAACATGCCCCAATAAAGAGCTCATTCGCGGCAATTCCCGGGCTTTTCAGGCGCTTTTTACGCTCAAATACCATCCAAAAAAGTCCTTCACCATGTCAGAATTGGCCGACGAATTATTGATGTCCAAGCAGCAACTCACCAAGCTGGTGAACACATTAGAAGAGCAGCAGCTTGTAAAGCGCGTACACGATGCTAAAAATCGCCGCCGGGTGTTAATTGGCCTCTTGCCAGCTGGCAGTGAAATGGTGGAGTCTACCCAGTCTCAGATGGCGCATCACTTAGTTGGCGTTTTAAACCGCTATTCAGCAGAGGAAAAACAGCAGCTCTCCACCTGCATTGATACCTTTCGCAAGCTGTTTTCCCGCATGTCCTCCCAGTAGCAAATGCGCTGCATCGAAAAGATTCCTTTTCTCATCGCGCTGTTATTTTCGTGGCGTTTTCACTAAGGAAGTAGATTTAGGATAAAGGGCATATCCAAAGAGATACCCTTCATTCAACTGTACCAATGTAATTGAAATAGACACTGATTTTCTATGTGTAAAACTTTTTCTTGTAAGCTCCGTCACATCATGCACCTTAATGTGATGAACAAACTCCCGCAGGATTTCCGCGGGCAATTCCGTTCCCTCCCGATAGTGGTCAATAATGGCAAGGAAGTTCCCCTCATTGTCGAGCTCGTCCTGCTGTTTGGTAAGTTCCGCTTCTAAGCGGGAAACATGTTCATTAAATAGTTTTGTATTGGGTTGTATTGAAGACTTTTCCTTCTACCACAGCATGAAGGGAATGGGATAGAAACAGCGATTGTCATATGTCGGTTTCAAAATTGTCGGTCAGCTTGCCGTATAGGACAACACCAGCTTTCATTCCCAGGTTAAAATAGATTTCCTCAATTACAGATGAATACGCATTGATTTCTTCCAAGATGTCATCCGTTTTTTCCCCACATTTTTCAGCAATCCGTTCTTTTAGCTTAGAATAGGCTTGGCTTCCTCTCTGCTCAAAACTGTCGTTGTTGACAATCATTTTGGTGTCACCGGCACGAATGTATGCACCTATCATTTGCAGATTGAGTCGCCGCTTCAGAGACGAAAAATAGCTTTCTGAATAGCCGCGCCGCAGTCGCTCTTTTTCCTCGTACTCTTCAAATTCGGTCATGGTTTTTCTCCTTTCGTCAGGTCAATAGGTCTTTTATTTCTGCAATAATCTGCTCCTTGTCTTTTACCTCTCCTTTCCACCCTGTAAGCATCATATCCAAAAGCATGCTTTTCAAAATGCTATCCATAAACGGCTCATTTCTATGTACTGTGAGCAAAACAAAAATGATTTCGTAAAATCGTTCTTTTGCAAGCCGTTCTACAAGCATTTTCATCATCTCCAAGTTAATATGCTCATCAGCAGGGGTGCAGATTAGATACCACCAGCCGGGATATTTCTTTATCCACCGTAAAAAGCGGATGGTCTGTTTATCTCGTTTGGTTAGATGTTCCACTCCTACTCCCCCTCAAAAGCCGCTTTCAAGTTTTGGGCTGTTTGGGCGGCCAGTATTGCGCCGACCTGCAAGCCGATTTCCATGTAAACTTCTTCAATTGCAGTTGCATAGTCATAAATAGGACTGATGACTTCTTTAAAGTCCTTTTCGTTGGGGCAGTTCCTATGCAGCCGGTCGAAAAAAGCCTTATAGGCGCTTTCTATCCGCTCTTTATATGGGCGTGGGTCTAAATTAGTCTCCTCTACGCCATGCAATAGAAACCCCCGAATTTGTTGAATGTCCGCCCTCGCGAATATCTCGTCAATGTAGTTCATAAAAATTTTACATCTCCTTGTTATTCGCTTTTAAACGTATAATATTCGTTTATTAACAAATATTATACGTTTAAAAAGAAATTTTGTCAATAGCAAGTTTGAGATTTACCGAATTCTGTTCGGTTAATAATTGAAATTCTTCGTAAATAACCGTATAATTAAGAAAAATGGGGTGATAAGTTGGCTGCTGCAAAGAAAATCAAAATGCTTTTAGTTGAGCGTGAAATGACGCTTACAGACTTGTCTAAACGATTAAATAAGAGTCTATCAACAATGAGTGGAAAAATGGCACGTGATAACTTTTCGGAAAAAGACTTGAAACAGATCGCCGATATATTGAATTATGACTATGAAGCAGTATTTACTGATAGAGATACCGGAAAACAGATATAGACAGCATAAACATCAAAACGAGCAAACGGAAAAAATCCGTTTGCTCGTTTCTCTTTCCCTTATGTTTGGTTCCTTCTGCCCTTATCATCCTTATTATGCAGGAGGAATATTTCCCTCCTTTTTTCAAATTGGGATATTCTTTTGTGTTTTAGGGGTATCTATAATACAATAAATGAGAACGCGAAAGTATCAGTCGTACATCTCAAAGGAGGGTTTCTATATGAGTTTAAATGATACGCCCCGCGCAGGGCGGGTTCATATCGGCATCTTTGGAAGGCGAAATGCGGGAAAGTCCAGCTTGATCAATGCGATCACCTCGCAAAATATTGCCATCGTATCCGAAGTAAAAGGCACCACTACCGATCCGGTTTATAAGTCCATGGAACTTTTGCCCTTGGGCCCTGTCACCATTATCGACACCCCAGGCCCGGACGACCAGGGCACGCTGGGTCAACAGCGTGTACAAAAGACACAACAGGTGCTGGCGAAAACGGATATCGCCATTTTAGTGATAGATGCTAGAGAAGGACGTACGGATTTGGAAGAGGATCTCATAGCCACCTTCCAAAAGCAAAAAATTCCCTATCTCATCGTGTGGAACAAGGTAGATCTACTGGAATCTCCTCAGCAACTCAAGCTTGGGCCACTGGAGCTCGCTGTCAGCGCTGCCACAAAAGAAGGCACTGAGGAACTCAAAGAGCGGCTGGCGCGGCTAGTGCCACAGGAAGAGGCGGATTGTCAGCTCATCGGCGATTTATTGAGTCCAAATGATGTGGTGGTCTTGGTGGTGCCCATTGACTCTGCCGCTCCCAAGGGCAGGCTGATTTTGCCCCAACAACAGACCATTCGAGACATTTTGGACTCCAGCGCCATCGCCATTGTCACCAAAGAGACCGAGCTCAAAGAGGCACTTCAGAGCGTATCCAAACGCCCGCGCCTGGTGGTTACTGATTCTCAGGCCTTCGCCCAAGTATCTAAGGATACCCCTGTGGACATTCCCCTCACTTCCTTCTCCATCTTATTCGCCCGCTACAAGGGAGATCTGACCCAATTGGTGCAGGGCGCAAAGGCAGTAGAAAATCTACAGGATGGGGACAAAGTGTTGATCTCTGAAGGGTGCACTCATCACCGCCAGTGCGACGACATCGGCACGGTAAAGATTCCCCGGTGGCTCACCCAGTATACTGGTAAAAATTTGGTGTTCGAGACCACTAGCGGCACAGAGTTCCCCTCTGATCTGAAAAAATACGCTTTAGTAGTACACTGTGGCGGTTGTATGTTAAATCGGCGAGAGATGAAGCATCGGATTCAGGTTGCTGCAGAAAATGGCATTCCTATCGTCAACTATGGGGTTCTCATCGCCTATTTACAGGGGATTTTAAAGCGAACGCTCATGCCCTTCCCCCAAGCATATGAACTGCTCCAATAGCGCAAAAAAGCGAGGAAATTTTCCTCGCTTTTTTCATGCACTTTAGTAGTAGATCTTTTCCTCTTCGCTGGTGATAATCGCTTTGATGAGCTGGGGAGGCTTTACCTTCGTATCACTAAAATGAAATACATGGTGCAACATGCTCTTGCCTTGCTCTAGCTTTTCCTCGTCATTGGCAAGAAGTCTGGCCATTACTTCCCCCTCTTTCACTTCATCGCCTATTTTCTTATACATCCAAATGCCCGGTTCGTATTCAATGGGGTCTTCCTTTCTCAGGCGCCCTGCCCCCAGAGCCAGGCTGATATTACCTACGGCTTTTGTGTCTATGGCTTTGACATAGCCAGTTTTATCGCTCACAAAGTCATAGTGGTATTTTGCATCGCAAATGAGACGATAGTCGTGGATAAATGCGCTATCTCCTCCTTGCGCTTCGATCATTCTGCAAAATGACTCAATGGCCTTGCCCGAGGCGATTTTTTCCTTGAGCACTTCTGCTCCCTGCTTAGAATTGTCGATCAGACCTGCCATTTTCAGCATCTTTCCGCCTAAGCCCACTGCCAACTCCTTAAGCCTACCTTCTCGCTCTCCTTTGAGAATCTGCACCGCTTCGATGACCTCTAAGGCGTTGCCGATGGCATCTCCTAGCGGTTGGTTCATATCGGTAATCGCCGCTACTGTCTCCACACCTGCCTTTTCTCCAATGGCCACCATCTGGCGCGCCAGCCGCTTAGCGCTCTGCTCATCCTTCATAAACGCCCCATTACCGCACTTCACATCCAAGATGATTTTATCCGTGCCCATGGCCAGCTTTTTGCTCATAATACTGCTGGCGATGAGCGGCGTGCTCTCCACCGTTGCAGTCACGTCCCGCAAGGCGTACAACTGTTTATCCGCCGGACAGATGTTTTTGGTCTGCTGAATGATGCCGGCGCCTACGGTATTGACCTGCTTAATAAAATCCTCCATGGACATAGAAGTATTAAGGCCGGGGATGGACTCTAATTTGTCAATAGTCCCTCCGGTATGGCCCAGCCCTTTACCGGACATTTTAGCCACTTTCACCCCTGCACAGGCAAGCAGCGGCACTAAGATGAGAGAGGTGGTATCTGCCACGCCACCTGTGGAGTGTTTATCCACAGTCACCCCCTGAATCTTGCTCAAATCCAATTTTTCTCCCGACTCGATCATGGCATGGGTCAGCCAAGATACCTCATCGTCGTTCATTCCTTTTAGGTAAATGGCCATTAGCAGGGCGGATACTTGATAATCTGCAATCGTGCCCTTCATGTAGTTTTCTATAAAGAATTTAATCTCTTTGCGGGTGAGGGCTAATCCATCCCGCTTTTTTTCGATAATGTCGTAAATGCGCATGACTTTCTCCATTTCTGTGTTTCCTCTATATTAGGTTGATCTCATAATTTCTCTTGACATTTTTATTATATCATATTTTACTGCATTGCAGATTACAATTTATGTCTTATTTTGTAAGTGCGGCAATATGATAATAGCGTATCTTGTTTTTTATCGGCCCGTTTATGAGAATACGAGGTGTTCGTTATGTTTCAATTGGTCAATCCCTACGTCAAATACAGCTATGAACAGATGACCCACGATGCCCAAAAGCTGCTGGGTCAGTTTGGCTGTGTCATAAAAATGGGGTCTATTGGAAAGACCTATCAAAATAGAGAGATACTGTTGTTCCGCATGGGCACTGGCCCCAAAAAAATTCTTTTAGTGGGCGCCCACCACGGCAGAGAATACATTTCCAGCGCCTATCTTATGGCCATTATGGAGTATTACTGCCAAGCTATTTACCATCCTAATCTCATTTCCCAGTACTCCCTTTCCAAAATTTTAGATGAGCACACATTCTACATTGTTCCCATGCTCAATCCCGACGGCGTCAACCTCTCCATCTTCGGCAGGCGGGCAGCTA
>CAJJPW010000019.1 GCA_905193725.1 uncultured Eubacteriales bacterium | reverse complement strand
GTGAAATACGCCTGCCAATATACCGTTCCCATTGAAGAGGCTGTGGAGCGGGTGAGAAGTGGGGAAAATCCTGAGCTCTCTACGGGAGAAAAACATCTCAGAGAGTGCTACGTGGTGCTCAAAGAGGGCGCAGACGCCAATCAGGTGGAGCAGGATATTAAGACCATGCCCAACTACTTTGCAGATTACACCACCCATGTCCACTTTATTTCCGAAGAAGAGTACTTTGCCAATCACACGGGTATGCCCCATGGAGGATTTGTCATTCGCACAGGCAGAACAGGAGCGGATAAAAAGACCAAGCAAAAGATCGAATACTCTCTGGCGCTGGAGAGCAACCCGGAATTTACTGCCAGCATTTTAGTGTGCTATGCAAGAGCTGTTGCACGGCTCAAAGAGCAGGGAGAGGTTGGAGCCAAAACGGTGTTTGACATCCCACCTTGCTATCTTTCGGCCAAATCGGCGGAAGAGCTGAGACGGACACTATTGTAAAGATGAATTGCCCTGCTGGCCTGCTGTGGTTGGCAGGGTTTTTTGTATTTCGATATCATTGGGCAGAGGGAAAGGCGTGGAAATTCCCAAAGAACAGCGAACTGTGATCATAAGATTATGAAATACTTTGCAGATGGATTTTTTCAAGAATGTTCCCGTACTTTGGGTATATATAATTTGAGGGGAAAAATGTGTGTTAGAAAAGAGAAAATAGGATTTGTTTGGTTGGGGAATTGACAATTGCGGAGAAATAATATATCATATTAGCATATTAGTGATTTAATACGATAAAATATAGCGGGGCGGAGAATTGGCCCAAATAAGCATGATAGCGGCCTTTATGTGTGAAAGGCAAATGGCTATTTAGGAGGAATAAGATATGCAACTGAAAAAGGGGTTGCCCGAGGGAGTCTCAGACTGTCTTCCCCTAGAGTGTGGGGCAAAGAGAGAGCTAATCCAAAAACTGAAAAGAGAATTTTTTCTATGGGGATACGATGAAATTGAAACCCCTACGTTTGAGTATTACGATGTATTTGTAGGGGATACCAGTTCCTATTTACAGGAGAATATGATCAAGTTTTTTGACTTAAAGGGCCGGATTATGGTGCTGCGGCCGGACATCACAGTGCCCATCGCCAGAATTGCTGCGACGAAACTGATGAACGAGCGGGATATTTTAAGGCTGTGCTATGTGCAAAATGCCTTTGGCGTACGGGAATACAATGAGAGCTCCAGAAGTGAATACACCCAAGCCGGGGTGGAGTTGCTAGGGCTAGGAGGATGTAGCGCTGATGCAGAGGTGATCTCCCTTGCCATTCACTCCATTTTGACCGCAGGCCTCCAGGGTTTTAAGCTGGATATCGGCCACGCCGGGTACTTTAAAGGCCTGGTAGAAGGACTGGGTCTAAACGAACAGGAGATTGAAGAGCTGAGAAAGCTGATCGACACCAAAAATACGGTGGATCTGGAGTTCGCTCTCACCCGCTTGAAAGTGGCAAAAGAGGATAAGGAGCGGATTTTGGCACTCCCTGAACTGTTCGGAGAGCGGGAAGTGATCGCTAAAGCGCGGGAAATCGGCAAAGGGGAAGCTTGCCAGAAGGCGCTGGATAACCTGGAGGGAATCCTAGACATTCTGGAGGATTACGGATTTGCCCAGTATTTGAGCATTGATCTCTCCATGCTCCACAATTTGAACTACTACTCTGGCGTGATTTTCCGCGGCATCACTAACGAGATTGGCGTGCCTGTGCTCTCTGGAGGCAGATATGACACACTGCTGAGTGAATTTGGGCGTTCTGCCCCGGCCGTGGGGTTTGCCATGGGCATTAAACGGATGATGATCGCCCTGGAAAAACAGGGGAACCTATACGCGCCGGTTTGTCCTAAAATACTGGTGGTGTGTGAAAGAGAGACCCGACGCCAGGCGATTGCCTATGTGTATGAACAGAGAAAGAAAGGCATCTCAGCTGTGCTGGAACAGCAAGAGGTTTTGCCGGATGGCTGCCCGGCGGAATATGAAAGGGCTATTGTTTTTGGCAAAGAGGGAAAAAAAGAGTATGAAGGAGGCGAAGGGACATGCAAATAACCATCGCCCTGGCCAAGGGAAGACTGGCGGATTTTGCCATTCAGCTGTTGGAGGATTGTGGACTGGATTTGACAGAACTCAAGGAAAACTCCCGCAAACTGGTGTTTTTTGACCGGACAAAAGAGTTTCGCTTTCTCATGGTAAAGCCATCCGATGTGCCGGTATACGTGGACAGTGGCATTGCCGATATGGGAATTGTGGGCAAGGACACGCTGCTGGAGGCGGGCCTTCCCTTATACGAGATGTTAGATCTCAATTTTGCCAAGTGCAAATTATGTGTCTGTGGATATGCTCAAGACAGGAAAAAGCCCATAACATCAGGCCTTAAACGAGTGGCTACCAAGTATATGAGAGTGGCAAAAATGTATTATGCCTCCAAGGGGGAGGATATTGAGCTGATCAAACTCAATGGCAGTATCGAGTTAGCGCCCATTTTGGGGCTTTCAGATGTCATTGTGGACATTGTGGAGAGCGGCAGAACGCTCCGAGAGAATGGCCTGGATGTGCTGGAGGATGTGATGGACATCTCCGCCAGACTGGCTGGCAACAAGGTGAGTCTAAAGACCAAGGCGGGACAGATTCGGCCACTGATCGACAAGATGAAAAAAGTATTGGCTCAAAGGGAAGAGAGAGAAAAATAGGGAGCCGATGAAAAGCAGACGGACTATAAGATGAGGGTATGCAAATGTTAAAAGTGATTAATGGACAGGAAAAAGAAGAACTGAAAAAGAGACTTTTGCAAAGGGCAAATGGAGATTTTGAAAAAGAGGGAAAGATCGTCAAAGAGATCGTGGCAGACGTGGCTGCCAGGGGAGATCAAGCGCTCTTTGCCTATACAAAGAAGCTAGATGGCTTTGCAGTCAATGAAAGCAACATTGTGGTCTCTGAGCAGGAGATCAAACAGGCACATACGCAGGTGGATGAACGAATCCTTGAAGTGGTAAAACACGCAGCAGAAAACATCCGGGCGTTTCATCAACGGCAAAAGCGTCAATCCTTTACCTACGAAGAAAATGGGAAAATGTTGGGCCAGCTGATTCGACCGCTAGATAAGGCAGGGGTATATGTACCGGGCGGAAAGGCGGTGTATCCATCCAGTGTGCTCATGAACATCATACCCGCGCAAGTGGCAGGGGTAAAGGAGATATTCGTGGCCACGCCGCCGGATAAACAGGGAAACATTAATCCCCTCACCTTGTGTGCGGCGGATATTGCCGGGGCGACCCGCATCTACAAAATGGGAGGAGCGCAGGCTGTGGCGGCATTTGCCTATGGCACACAGTCCATTCCCAAAGTGGATAAAATCACAGGGCCGGGGAATATTTTTGTGGCATTGGCTAAAAAAGAGGTGTACGGGCAGGTGGGCATTGACATGATCGCCGGCCCCTCAGAAATACTCATCTTGGCAGACGAAACGGCAACTCCCAAACGGATTGCAGCGGATTTTCTGTCTCAAGCGGAGCATGATGAACTGGCGGCCTGTGTACTGGTAACACACAGCGTGGAGTTGGCTCAGAAGGTGCAGGAGGAAATTGCAGTTCAAATAGAGAAATTGCCAAAACGAGAAATAGTATGTAAATCTCTTGAAAATTATGGTACAATAATAATAACCCAAAGTGCACAGGAATCGGTGGAAATTGCCAATGAAATTGCCCCGGAACACCTGGAAATCTGCCTCAAAAATCCCAAAGACTATCTGATGCAGATCAAAAATGCCGGCTCTATTTTTGTAGGAGAGTACTCTCCCGAGCCGCTGGGTGACTATTTCGCAGGGCCAAACCACATTTTACCTACCAATGGCTCAGCGAGGTTTTCTTCGCCTCTTTCTGTGGACGATTTCATCAAAAAGTCCAGCGTGATTTGTTATTCCAAAGAGGCACTAGAGGAAGTGTACGAGGAAATTTATGAATTTGCTAAAATGGAAGATTTGATGGCTCATGCGAGAGCGGTTAAAATACGCTTCGAGGATATCTAAGGGAGAAGGGTAAAGGCAATACGGAAGTAGCTTGCGTTTTTGAGTAGAGGCGCAAAAGGCAGTAAAACGCTTAGAAAATGGGGAAAGAAATGCCCTTTTCTAAATGTTGAGATAGGGATAACAAGGCAGAGACCGGAAAGGAAAGCAGACAAAAGATGAGAAGTACCAGTTTGACGCGAAAAACGGCAGAGACGGATATTGATTTACATCTGAATTTAGACGGCGAGGGCGCCAGCAGTATAGAGACAGGTGTGGGATTTTTTGACCACATGCTCACTTTGTTTGCCCGACATGGCCTAATGGACTTGGATTTAACTTGCAATGGAGATACTTGGGTGGATGCGCACCACACAGTAGAAGATGTGGGTATCGTCCTTGGTCAGGCCTTTGACAAAGCACTGGGAGATAAAGCGGGAATCCGCCGCTATGGTTTTTTGCGATTGCCCATGGATGAGGCGCTCATAGAAGTGGCGCTGGATATCAGCGGCCGGCCGTTTTTAGCATACCAGGTGGAATTTCAGGAGCAGAAGACAGGGGATTTTGACGCAGGGCTATTGGAGGAATTTTTAAGGGCGTTCGCCATGAATGCAAAGATCACCCTCCATGTGAATCTGATTTACGGCAAAAATACCCATCATATTATTGAAGGTGTCTTTAAAGCGCTGGCAAAAGCGTTGGACATGGCTACCACATATGACCGGCGAATTCAAGGAGTGCTTTCCACCAAAGGAGTTCTATAGATAGAATGATAGCAATTATCGATTATAAAATGGGAAATTTGCGAAGTGTCCAAAAGGCCTTTGAGTTTGTGGGATACGATGCAATTATCACAGATGACCGCAAAAAAATAGAGGATGCAAGTCATATTGTGCTACCGGGCGTGGGCGCAGCCGGAGATGCATTGCATCAGCTCAGGGAAACGGGCCTTTTTGACGTGATTTTAAAAGAAACGGCCAAAGGGAAACCGTTTCTAGGCATTTGCCTAGGGATGCAGCTGATGTTTGAACAGAGTATGGAAAAGGGCCAGCATGAGTGCTTGGGGCTGATTCCAGGAGAAGTGGTTTTATTTCACAAAGAAGGGCTGAAAATTCCACACATCGGTTTTAACAATTTGGAGAGCATAAAAGATAACGCACTGTTTTGCAAGGAAGAACAAGAACAGTACGTCTATTTTGTCCATTCGTTTCATGCCAGCAAAGTACCGGAGGAATCCGTGATTGCCAGAGCCAATTACGGATATCCATTTGTGTGCGCGGTAAACAGGGACCAAATGTATGGCCTGCAGTTTCATCCAGAGAAAAGTGGGAAAACCGGGCTTGCGATGTTATATAAATTTGGAGGTATAAAATCATGAAAATTTATCCAGCAATTGATATTTTAGATGGAAGATGTGTCAGGCTGATACAGGGAAAAAAGGATCAATTTACTGATTATGGAGATCCAGTGGAAATGGCGCTCAAATGGCAGAACATGGGAGCCAATTACCTTCATATTGTAGACTTAAACGCGGCGTTTTCCGGCGTATTTGAAAATAAAGAGACGGTAAGAAAAATCGTCAGATCGGTAAAAATTCCTGTCCAAATGGGCGGTGGCATTAGAACCCAGGAGGATATCACGGAACGGCTTCAAGAAGTAGGCGTTTCTCGGGTGGTCATTGGCACTGCAGCAGTGGAAAACATCGAGCTGCTCAAATGGGCGAAATCCAAATTTGGCGATAGAATTGCTGTAGGTATTGATGCGAAAAATGGCAAAGTCGTTACCAAGGGCTGGGTAGAAGAGACGGATGTAGATGCAGTGGATTTGGCACTGCAGATGCACAACATGGGTATAGACACGATTATCTACACGGATACCTTAAGAGATGGCATGCTCAGTGGGCCAAATATCGAATGGATTGAGCGACTAGTGAAAAAGACTTGGATGAACATCATCGCCTCTGGTGGCGTGAAAGATTTAAAAGACTTAGAGGCTATTAAGAATACAGGGGCCTGTGGTGTGATTTTGGGCCGGTCTATTTACGAGGGAACGCTGGACTTTAAAGAGGCGTTGGAAAACAGAAAGTAGGAGGCTTATGTTAACACATCGCATTATTCCCTGTCTGGATGTGCATGCAGGCAGGGTGGTTAAGGGCGTTAACTTTGTCAATCTACAGGATGCAGGAGATCCTGTAGAGATTGCCAAAGCCTATAACGAGCAAGGAGCAGACGAGATCGTATTTTTAGATATCACGGCCTCTGCACACAAGCGAAATATCATGCTGGATGTGGTACAGAAGACCTCTGAGCAGGTATTCATTCCCCTCACAGTAGGTGGGGGAATTCGCAGTGTGGATGACATGCGCACTTTGCTTAAAACGGGCGCGGATAAGATATCTATCAATTCCGCTGCCATTTTAGACCCTAGCCTAATTAGCGAAGGGGCCAAGCGGTTTGGAAACCAGTGCATAGTAGTGGCCATTGACGCCAAGCGAACCGCAGAAGGAAAGTACGAAGTGTATTTAAATGGCGGAAGGGTGAACACGGGAAAAGACGCTATTGCTTGGGCAAAACAGGCACAGGAACTGGGGGCGGGAGAGATTTTGCTCACCAGCATGGATGCTGATGGCACCAAAGCGGGGTATGATATTGAGCTGACCCGGGCCATAACGAGTGAACTGCATATTCCAGTCATCGCCTCCGGTGGAGCGGGAAAGTTAGAACATTTTCGAGATGTCATACAGCAAGCAGATGCCAGTGCGGTATTAGCGGCATCACTGTTTCACTACAATGAGATCTCCATTTTGGAATTAAAGCAGTATTTGAAATCGCAAAATATTCCAGTGCGGCTATAAGCTGAGGGCGAAAAAGCCTCACGGCAATGAAGAAAGTTTAACAGGTGAAAATCCAGGGATCTTTGCGAGAAATCGCCAGTAGAAACCCTGAGAAAAAAGGGAAGGACAAAATCCATTCCATAAAAATTGTGACAGTTTAGATAAGGGGAAGCATATGAAGGATATGGAATTAAAATTTAATGCGCATGGGCTGATGCCCTGTATTGTACAGGACGCGTATACAGGACAGGTATTGATGCTAGCTTACGTCAATGAGGAATCTCTCAAACTGTGTGAGCAGACAGGATACATGCATTATTATTCCAGAAGCAGAAAGCAGCTCTGGAAAAAGGGAGAGACCTCTGGACACGTGCAGAAGATCGTCAGCATAGAGGTGGATTGCGACAGAGATACATTGCTGGCTCAGGTAGCACAGACAGGGCCAGCCTGCCACACGGGAAATCAAAGTTGCTTTTATACTAACCTTATGCAAAAGGAAAGCCAGCCTGCTACAGCGGAGATTCTCAATGAGCTCTTTGCGGTCATAGAAGATCGCAAGGAAAATCCTCAGCCGGGTTCTTATACCAACTATCTTTTTGATAAGGGAATTGATAAGACACTCAAAAAGGTTGGGGAGGAGGCCACAGAAGTGGTCATTGCCGCTAAAAACCCCGATGTAAAGGAATTGCAGTACGAGGCGGCAGATCTCTTATACCATCTGCTGGTACTGCTCAAGCAGCGAGAGTTGCGGCCAGCTGCTATTTTTGAAGAGCTCAAGTCCAGAAGATAGGAAATATAAAAAGCCAGTGGAGAGATCGGATCTGCTGGCTTTCTTGAAATTTCTCTGTGGAGACATGGTTACAGGCAAAACCATTGACAACTGGGGAAAAACACGCTAAAATAGAAGAGCACTGTAAAAGAATATGGATGGGAGCATAGCTCAGCTGGGAGAGCACCTGCCTTACAAGCAGGGGGTCACAGGTTCGAGCCCTGTTGCTCCCACCACGGGCGACGGCCCGAGCGAATATCGCAATTCACGTTGATGGGTTGCGGTATTTTTATGCCCGAAAGGAAACATCCATATTGGCAGTTTACACTATGGGCGACGGCCCGAGGAAATATCGCAATTCACAAAAAGGGAGTTGTGATATTTTTTTGACTAAAAGATGGGGGATTGTAAAGAATAAGCGAAAAAATGCGATAAAAACTACAATTTGTGTGAGATGATTGCACTGTGATGATGCCGGGTAATTAGTACTTCAATGAATGTAAAAAGAGTAGCTTGATACCGACCAAAGGACAATGCGGATGAAAGAGTGGAGGCCATCAAAGGTTAATGGAATAAAATGTAGAAGAGCAGGATATTTGCTTTAACGTTATAGTAAATATTCGAAAAAGAGTAAGCGAAATATGGGCTAAAAGCCGGAAAAAACGTAAATATAATAGAAATGTTCTAAAAATTTTAAAAAAAGTATTGACATAATGAAAATATTAGCATATTATTTAACTATAACGTTATAGTAAATTTTTAGCTAAAATCTCACTAGTAACATCCAAGGAATTCGTAAAACAAAATACTCAAAACAAATGGAAACTGATAATTAAAGGAGCGATCAGATGAATGATGTTTTGTTGGAAGTCAAGGGAGTGTCGAAATCTTTCCCGGGCGTACAGGCGCTAAAAAATGTGAATTTTACAGTGCGCAAGGGGGAAGTGCACGCACTTATGGGTGAAAACGGTGCAGGTAAATCCACTTTGATGAAAATTTTGATAGGCCTCAATAAAAAGGACAGTGGCGAAATTTTCTTTGAAGGAAAACCCCTAAAGGTAAATAGCCCTAAGGAGTCTTTGGATGCAGGTATTTGCATGATTCACCAGGAATTAAGCCCAATTCTCGATATGACGGTGGCGGATAACCTATTTATAGGAAGGCAAATGAAATATAAACACACGCCATTTATTGACAGGAAAAGGCAATTTGAACAGACGAAAAAGCTGTTTGAGGAGTTAGAGATTGGCGAAATGTTTTCTCCTCAGACGTTGCTACGGGATTTGAGTGTAGCACAGATGCAGATGGTGGAAATCGTAAAAGCTGTGTCAAGAGAATCGAAAATAATTCTCATGGATGAGCCCACTTCTGCACTATCAGAAAGTGAAGTGGATGTGCTCTTTCGAATGATTCGAAATTTAAAGAGCAAAGGCGTCAGCATTGTGTACATATCTCACAGAATGGATGAAATCTTCCAAATTAGCGATAGAATCACAGTATTTCGAGATGGGTGTTTTATCGGTGAGGAAAAAGCCAGTGAGATTACCAAAGATCAGCTCATCTCCATGATGGTGGGGCGAGAACTCAATAACATCTTCCCGAAATACCAAGTACCCATTGGGGAGACGATTTTTGAAGTGAAAGGGCTTACGCATAAAGGCGTCTTTGAGGATGTGAGTTTTTCAGTAAAAAAGGGCGAGATTTTAGGGATTACTGGCCTGGTAGGTGCGGGGCGAAGTGAAATTGTCAAGTCTATTGTGGGATATGACCCTTTGGATGCAGGTGAGATCTTTTTAGGCGGCAAAAAACTCTCTATTAAACACACCAGTGATGCGATTCGTGAAGGCGTTATCTTGGTTACCGAGGATAGGAAAGAACTAGGCTTAGTGGTATGCCGGTCTATTTTGGAGAACATTTCCCTAGCAAGTCTCAAACAAATATCCAAATGGAGCATTATCAATCGGAGAGAGGAAAAAAAGAGAGTACTAGAAATGGCAAAATCCCTCAACGTCAAGATGAGCGGACCGCAACAGCTTGTGGAGAATCTATCGGGCGGCAATCAGCAAAAGGTGGTTTTGGCAAAGTGGTTGCTCACCCACCCCAAAGTGCTCATCTTGGATGAACCGACCAGAGGAATTGATGTAGGGGCGAAATCGGAAATCCATAAAATGATCTGCGATTTGGCAAGCCAGGGCATCGCAATCATACTCATATCCTCAGAGATGCCGGAGATTATGGGGATGAGTGACAGGATTATCATTGTGAGTGGCGGCCGTATTCGGGGCGAATGCTCTAGGGATGATGCGGATTCCGAGACGATTATACGCTATGCATTGGGAGGAGTATAAACATGAACATGGGAAAACAAGAAGCTGTGCTATCCAGCAACAAAAATTTGGGTAATCTTTTGAGAAAATATGGTCTTTTGATTGTAATGTTAATTATGATCATCGTGATGAGCATTATATCCAATGTGTTTTTTACGGCAGATAACATACTAAACGTTCTGCGTCAGGTATCGATTAATGGAATTATTGCCCTGAGCATGACATTGGTCATCATAAGCGACGGCATTGATTTATCTGTGGGCGCGTTGGTAGCGGTAGCGGGGACGATTGCAGGCAGTATTATCACCATCGATGAGAGCTTGGTGTGGTTGGCAATTTTGGCGGCGCTGGCGGTGACCACAATCTTTGGACTCATTAATGGAGCATTTATTGCAGGATTTAACATGCCACCCTTTGTGGTGACGCTGGCCACTATGACCATTGCCCGTGGCTTTGGATTGGTGTATGCGGATGGACGGCCTTATATTCTATCGTCCGAATCCTTTCGGCAGATTGGCCAGGGACATCTAGGGATTATTCCCATTCCGGTGATTATACTGGTGGTGCTTATCATCTTCAGCTATGTACTGCTGCATCATACCACCTTTGGCAGGGAGATTTACGCCATCGGCGGCAATGCCAACACTGCAGTGATGTCTGGAGTAAAAGTCAAGAGGAAGAGAATCGCGGTATATTCCATCAATGGCCTGTTTGCTGGGATATCGGGCATTATCTTAGCGGCTAGAATCAGCTCGGGGCAGCCGGCCATTGGCGAAGGCTATGAGTTAGATGCCATTACTGCCGTAGTCATCGGTGGCACTAGCCTTTCTGGTGGCGTGGGAACGATTGCCGGTACGGTAGTGGGCTTTATCGTCATCGGCATTCTCAACAACGCCTTAACGCTGCTCAACGTATCCTCCTATTACCAGGATATTTGTAAAGGTGTGATCATTTTGGCAGCAGTGTTGTTCGATATGCTCAATAAGCGGGGCAGGAAATAAATATAGGCAAGGTGAAGAAAGACGGAAGAGAATCTATGGAAAATATTAGCGCATAGCTAATAAAAAATAAAGTAGGAGGAAAAAAGAATGAAAAAATGGTTAGCAATTGTGCTGTGTGTGATGATGGTAACTCTCATGCTAGTAGGGTGCGCCCAACAGCCGGAGGCGACAACGCAAGATAGCAATGCGCCTGCAGAAGGGGAAGAGACCTACACCATTGGCATCACCATGAAGAACCTGCAAGATGAATTCCCCAAGAACATTGCAGATGCGATGCAGAAACACGCTGAGGAAATTCCGGGGCTGGAGATCATCATGCAAGATGCCTCTGCTGATATTGCGACTCAAATCTCTCAAGTAGAGACATTTGTAGCCCAGGGTGTGGATGCAGTGATCTTGAATGCACACGATTCGAAGGGGCTGGATGCAGCAGTAGAGCTTTGCAACGAAAAGGGGATTCCCATCATTGAGTGCAACCTGCCCACAGAATCCAAAGATTACCAGGCTTATGTGGGGTCGGACGATGTGGAAGCTGGCTACATTCAAGGAAACTATGTGAAAGAGCTATTAGGTGGCAAAGGCAAAGTGTGCATTATGCAGGGCCTAGCTGGCCAATCTGCTACCAACGAGAGAAGAGAAGGCGTGCAAAAAGGCCTGTTAGATGGCACGGAAATTGAGGTGCTGGCAGAACAAAACGCCGATTGGCAGCGTGATCAAGCGATGACTTTGGCAGAGGACTGGCTCACCCAATATCCAGACATTGATGCGATTTTGTGCCAAAACGATGATATGGCAATGGGTGCCTTACAGGCAGTAGAGGCACGCGGCAGGCAAGATGAGATCATCGTAGTAGGCGTAGACGCCATTGCAGATGCGCTGCTAGCTGTAAAGGATGGGAGACTTGCTTGCACGGTGTTCCAAGATGCTAAAACCCAGGGAGAAACCTCCATTGACGTGGCGCTTCAGTGGGCAAAAGGCGAAGAGACCGAACATGATATCATGGTGCCTTTCGTGCTAGTTACTCAGGAAAATGTGGATGAGATCATTGCACAGACCGAAAATAAATAGTCAAATAATACAATTATGGTGACAATTTACAATAAAATATGGTAGCATAATTCTGTATGGATCTTTTGTAGTATTTGAGGTGGAATAGTGAGCAAGACAACGACAAAAAAATCAAATCGCGTAACATTAAAAGACATTGCCAACAAAGTGGGCATCTCTACTGCTGCTGTGAGCCGTTCCCTAAAGGGAAGTCCTGATATCAGTGAAGAGACCAGACAAAAGGTGATTAAAGCAGCAAAGGAGATGAACTATTCGACCAACTATTTTGCCAATGTGTTGCGGACAGGCAAATCCAAAACCCTGTGTATTTTGGTGCCGGATAACGCAAATCCATACAATGCATTACTCATCAAAGGGATTGAGGAAACCGCCAAAAAGAAAAACTACATCGTCATCTTCATGAATACCAATGAAAATGAAGAAGATGAAAGACAGGCGATTCATACAGCCATCAGTTTACAAGTGGATGGGATACTAGCTGTACCTGTTCAGCCAGAAAACTACCGCAATCTCACTTTGCCCTGTATCCTCATGGCCAGAGAGTTCGATACCGCACAGCTGGACGATGTGAGCTTTGTGATCAACAACGATAAGAAAATTATTGAACTGGCTACGACCCATCTACTGGAGCGCTACCATGACCGACCAATCTATTTTGTGGGTGGTCCAAAAGAACTTTTGCCTACTAAGATTCGCCTAAATGCATTTCAGGAGATATTGAAAAGCCAAAATAGGCAGTTTAAAAGCGATATGGCTCTTTATACAGAAAACACCAGCCGTGGAGGCTTTTTGGCGGCAGAGCAGTTGATCAAGGAAAAAAAGCCGCCTTACTCTCTTGTCTGTCTGGGAAGCTATATTGCCATAGGGGTGCTCAAAGCGCTTAGGAACCATCAGGTATCCATTCCCGACCAGGTCGGCATTGTAAGTTGTGACGACATAGAGATTACAGAATATCTGGAAATCCCACTCACTTCGGTACACCACGCCAGATATACTATAGGGTCAAAGGCAGCAGAGTATATCATCAACTCACTAGAAGCTGAAAAATCCTATGGAGAACTGCTCAAAGTGGTGTTACAGCCAGAATTAATTATCAGGCAATCTACCTAATGACAAAACAATAGGGAAGAGAGAAATAAGCGCTCTTGGACAAAATTTGGCCAAGTGATTATTTCCCGCACCCAAAAAACAGAGAGAAGGAACATCAAAATGGAATTTCAAGACAAAATTGCAATTGTCACTGGCTCAGCCAAGGGCATCGGTAAAGAGTGCGCAAGGCAACTGGCGATGGGAGGTGCAACCGTCATCCTGGCAGATCTAGATGGGGAAAGGGCACGCGCCAGCGCCCAGGAGATTTGCTGCCAGGGAGGAAAAGCACACGCCTATGAGGTCAATTTAACTGATGTAGAGGCTGTGCAGAAAATGGCAGCAGATGTAATAAAAACACATGGGGCGATTCACATTCTGGTGAACAACGCCGGTCTGATGAAGCGCGTGCCCATGATCGAGATGAGCCACACCGATTTCCTGCGCGTCATCGACGTGCACGTTGGCGGTGCCTTCAACTGCTCCAAGGCTGTTCTGCCCGATATGATTGCCAAGCGCGAGGGCAAGATCATCAACATCTGCTCCATGATGAGCGAGCTGGGCCGCGAGACTGTCTCCGCCTACGCTGCCGCCAAGGGCGCACTGAAGATGCTGACCCGCAACATCGCCTCCGAGTACGGCGAGTACAACATCCAGTGCAACGGCATGGGCCCAGGCTACATTGCCACCGCTCAGACCGCTCCCCTGCGCGAGATCCAGCCCGATGGCAGCCGCCATCCCTTCGATACCTTCATCTGCGCCAAGACCCCCGCAGGCCGCTGGGGCACCCCCGAGGACATGGTCGGCCCCTGCGTGTTCCTGGCCTCCCATGCTTCCGACTTTGTCAATGGCCAGATCCTGTACGCTGATGGCGGCATCCTGGCTTACATCGGCAAGCAGCCCAAGTAAGTAAAGCACCTCGAAATAGAAAAGACCCTCTCCGTCATTGCTTCGCAATGCCGCCCCTCCCTTTTGGAGGTGCTGGCGGGCATCAGCAGGACGGAGAGGGTCTTTGTCATACTTTTCACACTTTTGTAAAGGATTTGTTATTGTATTCTTCGACACATCCTTGTATAATAGTTGCTTGTGGGCAACTTTTCACGAGAGCTGCCCACGAGAAAAGATTTTCGTCACAAACAAGGAGAGATTACACAATGAAACTCAAGAATGTTGCTGTTGTTGCCGCTGCTCTGGCACTGGCTGTTGGTATGACCGCTTGCGGCGGTTCTGCTTCTTCCACCACTGCTTCTTCCACCACTGCTTCTTCCGTTGCTTCTTCCGCTGCCGCTTCCTCTGAGGCTGCAAGCTCTGAGGCAGCTTCCAGCGAGGCCGAGGTCGAGTCCGCCGAGTACACTGTCTACAACACCACCGGCGAGAACGTCACCGAGCTGTACCTGTACGTTGCCGGCTCTGAGGACAAGGGCGAGAACCTGGCTGCTGACGGCCTGGCTGACGGCGACAGCGTTGTGCTGACCCTGCCCGAGGACGCTGACAAGAGCGCTGAGTATGTCCTGGAGTTCACCACCGAGGGCGGCGACACCCAGAGCTTCGACACCCTGAGCTACGAGGTTGCTCCCATCTCCCTGCTGAGCGTTGATGCTGCTGCAGGTGCTACCCCCATCAGCTTCACCGCTCCGGAGCAGTAAAAAAACGCAGGCCTGAGCCTGTAACATAAAAACTCCCCTGCACTCCATTTTACCGGAATGCAGGGGAGTTTTTTGCGTATCAAAGGTTTTGCAGCGGGCAGTTCGTTCGTACCAGCGGAGAGAGTTGCAGTCTATCTGATAATCAAAAAGTCAGTTGATAATTATTTTATTATTTGTGCAGTTTTACCCTTTCCAACCGGGTTATAATGTGGTAAGATAAAAGCACAAAAAGCAGAGACGCTTAGGAGCTTTCCGAAGCGTCTCTGCTTTTTTGTCCGCTTTTTTTCTCAGGCCTGCGGTTTGTTCAGATAACGATAAATCGTAGGAACTGAAACCGAAAGCTGGTCTGCGATCTCTGCGACCGCACCTTTCATCATCAGGATACCGTCTGCATCCAGCTTATGTACTACGCGGATCTTTTCCTGCATGGACATGTGGGCCGGGGCAGTGCCTTCCCTGCTGATGATCTCCGCAATACGGGAGTGCATCACACTTTCCAGCGGGCTGCTCAGATCCTCAGAGGGCGAATCTTCCGGCGGGGCCGAGAGATTGAACCGATCCAACAGCGCGCGCAGAGCAAGATTCAGTTCCTGTGCAGCGGCAAGTTCCTTGTTGACACAGAGCATCCCAATGAGCCGTCCCTCGTTCTTGATGAAGTATGTCGAGGACAGGAATTCCCCGCTCTTGGTCTTTCCTTTGTAGTTCAACAGGCATTCGGTATCAGCGTAAGTTCCCTTTTCCTGCAATTCCCGTGCAAGGTCGGTCATGGGGTCACCCAGCTCACGGCCAGAAATCCCGTTTCCAATGGCGATAATAGACTGTTCCGGGTTGGTCACATCATGGATGACGATCTCACACCCCGGTCCGCACACAGCCGCCAGAAACGGAACGAAATCCGTGTAGCACTTCAGCAATTCCTGATCTGTCACATCGTTGTCCTCCTGTTTCTCACCGTAATTATTCTATTATTATTTATTATATAGAATTTTGCGGCATAGCGCAAGTTAGCAATCTGCACAATTTAGAGTGATAAAATTTTACTCACGATGATAAAAATATTTGTAAAAAAGTATTTACATTTGTGATGTGGTATTGTATAATCGCATCAACAAGTGATAAATAAATTATCACAGTGATTTCGGTATTCTTAAATTCAAAGGAGTTGTTTCTATCATGGCAAAGAATCAGGTATCTACCCCCGCAGCACCCGCAGCCATTGGCCCCTACTCTCAGGGCATCACCGCCACCGGCACAGCCGTCTATGTTTCCGGTCAACTGCCCATCGACCCCGCTACCGGCGCTTTCCCCGGTGAGGACATCACCAGTCAAACTCGTCAGTCCATTGAGAACATCAAGGCTGTGCTGGCCGCTGCCGGTTACGAGCTGTCCGATGTGGTCAAGACCACCGTCCTACTCAAGGACATCGCCGATTTTGGCGCAATGAACGAAGTCTATGCTTCCTATTTTACCGGTGTGTGCCCTGCCCGCAGCGCTTTCCAGGTGGCTGCACTGCCTAAAGGTGCCCGTGTAGAGATCGAAGCCGTTGCAGTCAAGTAACATTCTGCCCCCTCCCCCTGCCGATTTTCTCACTTTTCCCATAGATCACAACGAGCACCTCAATAAACGGTGCCAAGAAAAGAGAGGTATTTCATTATGGAAGAAAAAGGCAAAAAACTAGGCCTTTGGAACATTATTGGTCTGGGCCTTGGCGGTGCCATCGGCACCGGTGTCTTCGTGCCGCTGGGCTACGGCGTTGCCTACACCGGTCGCTCCATTTCTCTGGTTGTTACCATCGGTTGCTTCTTCATGCTGCTGGCCTACTGGTATAATCTGATCATGCCTTCTATGTTCGTATTGAAGGGCGGTGATTACAGCATGAAGGCCATGCTGTTTAACCCGTTCATGAGCGGTGTCAGTGCCTGGATGATCCTGGTCAATGGTCTGGCAATGTCCAGCTATGCGGTAGCTCTGGCACAGTATTTGGCTATCGCTGTACCAGCCCTGCAAAATCATCAGACACTCGTTGCTTTCATTGCAATCACGCTATTTTTCCTTTCCACCATCAAGGGTTCCCGCTTCATCACCATTCTGGAAAACATCATTACTCTGGTTCTGGTAGCTTCTCTTGCACTGTTTATTATTTTCGGCATTCCCAAGGTTGATTTTGCCAGCACCTTTACCAGCGCTGACGGCGGCTTCTTCCACAGCGGTTTCACTGGTTTCGTCTCCGCTTTGGCCGTGATGGGTTTTGCCTGCCAGGGCACTACGATGGCTCCCGTCTCCATGGCAGCCGTCACCAAGAACCCCAAGCGCACCATTCCTCTGGGCATTATCATCATCACCCTGCTGCTGGCCGTGATCTACGGTGCCATGGGTATCGTTGCCGGTGGTGTTCTCCCCTACGCTGAGACTGCTGGCCAGAACATCAGTGTGACCGCACGGGCCATCTTCCCCAATGCACTGTATGTATTCTTCGTGGTCGGCGGCGGCATCGGTGCCATTGCAAGCTCTGCTCTAGGCGGTCTGGGCATGTTCCGTTATCCCCTGCTGCAAGTGGCCAACGATGGTTGGCTGCCTTCCGTCTTTAAGAAAACCGATAAGAACGGCTACCCCTACGCCATTTATCTGCTGTTCTACGTCATTAGTGTCTTCCCCATCGTCACCGGCCGCAGCCTGGATGCCATCGTCTCTCAGGTGATGATTCCTGCCATGCTCATCAACATCTACATGAACCTGGCCTGCCTGACACTGCCCAAGAAATACCCGGAGCAGTGGGCACAGCGCAGCATCAAGATGCCCCTGTGGTTCTACAACATCTGCTGCGTGCTGGGTGCTTTCTGCGCCGGTGTAGTTGCCTACAACCTGTTCAAGGATCTAACCTTCAACGATGCTGTGTTCGCAGTGGTCATCGTGGTCGTTCTGTGTGCGCTGAGCATCCTGCGCCTGAAGCAGGGCGCTGTCAAGGCTGAAGATCTGGCCGCCAAGAAAGAGGAGATCGTCCGTCAGGCCATTGCAGATACCACTGCTGACGAGGCAAAAGCTGCCTGAGTTTTCTGATGTTTCGATGTTTGTTAGAAAGATTCAATCCCATACACACTGTAAGAAATCGGCATTTGCCGGAAAAGGAGAATTTACTATGAAGTACGATTTCACCTCTATCATGGATCGCCATGGCAAGGACGCAACCGCTATCGATGGTCTGGGCTCGATGCCCGGCTTCACCCCCGACCTGCCCAAGGAAGGCTATGATGCTATTCCCATGTGGGTGGCAGACATGAACTTCCCCACCGTGCCCACCATCCCCGAGGCCATCATCGAGCGCGCAAAGCATCCCGCCTACGGTTACTTCCAGCCCACTGATGAATACTTTGACTCCATCATCAAGTGGCACGAGACCCGCAACGATGTCAAGGGTCTGACCAAAGAGTGCATCGGCTACGAAAACGGCGTTCTGGGAGGTGTTGTCTCTGCACTGACCTGCTATGCCGCCCCCGGTGATGCCGTGCTGCTGCACAGCCCCACCTACATCGGCTTCACCATGTGCATTGAGAACAACGGTTATAAGATCGTCCACAGCCCGCTGGTCAAGGACGAAAACGGCATCTGGCGGATGGACTACGAGGACATGGATGCCAAGATCAAGGCAAACCACATCCACGTTGCTGTGTTCTGCAGCCCCCACAATCCCTGCGGCCGTGTCTGGGAACGCTGGGAGATCGAGAAGGCCATGGAAGTCTACAAGGCCAACGATTGTATCGTGATCTCTGACGAGATCTGGTCCGACATCATTCTGGAAGGCCACAAGCACATTCCCACCCAGTCTGTCAGCGAAGATGCACGGATGCGCACTGTCGCCGTCTATGCTCCCTCCAAGACCTTCAACCTGGCCGGCCTGGTGGGCAGCTATCATATCATCTATAACCCCACCATCCGTGACCGTGTGGTCGCCAAGAGCAGCAAGCCCCACTATAACGATATGAACGTCCTGTCCATGCACGCCCTGATCGGTGCTTACAAGCCCGAGGGTTACGAGTGGGTCGATGAGCTGCGTCAGACCATTACCGGCAATGTGGATTACGCCTGCGATTACATCACAAAGCACTTTGAGGGTGTAACCGTCTCCAAGCCTGAGGGCACTTACATGCTGTTCGTGGACTGCACCGAATGGTGCGAGAAGCACGGCAAGACCATTCAGGAACTGGAAAAGGCCTGCTGGAATGTGGGCG